>NZ_JBHMFC010000010.1:0-171566 GCF_042427585.1 Mariniflexile ostreae
GAATTATACTAAACCAATTTTTAGCTATATTTGAAAACAGGATTAAACTATAAATAATTTAACCCTGAAATTTTGAACTTACACAGATTTTAGGATAGTGTCTTAACGAGTTCTATATAGGCTCTTTTAGCGTCTTCTTCACTGATGCTTTTTATCTGAAATAGGGCATTAGTTTTGAAAGCATTTATAATAGGCGTTTTACTACTGGGTCTTCCGTAATTATTGGTTGCTTTTTTATAATACGCATACAGTCTTAATAAAAAGTCTGCTGGGAAAGACTCTTCATATGCGTTGATGCGATCTACAGCATCTTGAAACTCTTTTTCTAAGGCGTCTTTATTCATTGATTTCTGCAATAATACTTTCTCCACCGCGTACCTTCTGGTTAAGCTGTACTTTTATATTTGAATTTAATGGTAAAAATAAATCTACTCGTGATCCAAATTTTATAAATCCAGATTCACCACCTTGTAGAGCAACATCATCAACTTTTGCATAATTAACAATACGCTTGGCTAAAGCCCCAGCAATTTGCCTGTGCAATACTTTTCCATAGCGTTCATTTTCTACCACTACAGTGGTACGCTCATTTTCTTCACTAGCTTTGGGATGCCATGCCACTAAAAATTTTCCTGGATGATATTTACTAAAAACAACCTTCCCTCCAATAGGGTATCGTGTTACATGTACGTTAACAGGCGACATAAATACGCTTACTTGGATACGTTTATCCTTGAAATATTCATTTTCTTCAACCTCTTCTATTACCACAACTTTGCCATCTACAGGAGAAATCACCTGGAGCTCATTTAGGGCTGTACGTCGTTTAGGGTTTCTAAAAAACTGTAGAATTAGAATTAAGAATAGTAATAGAACCACCATAATTGTAGTTCGAACCCATTGTACAGCAACAAAGCTGTCTATTAATAAAAAGGCAGCCACCACAATGCCAAATGTTACCAATATAATTTTATGGCCTTCTTTATGAAACATAATGTATAATTCTTAAAAATAAATATATAAAAGGTGCAGCAAAAATAATGCTGTCCAATCGATCTAATAAACCTCCATGACCTGGCATAATAATACCACTGTCCTTTACATCTGCTTGGCGTTTAAATTTAGACTCTATCAGATCGCCCAAAGTGCCAAATACACTAACAACGATAGCTAAAATAAGCCAACTTGTAAAATTTAAAGTTTCGGTAAAGGTAGCAATAAAATAACTGGCAATACAGGAAAAGAACAAACCGCCCAAGAAACCTTCAACTGTTTTTTTAGGAGATATTTTTTCAAAAAGTTTTTGTTTGCCAAGATTTTTTCCAACTAAAAAAGCAAAGGTATCATTAACCCAGACCAAAATAAACGAGCCCAATAAAATATTAGAATTGTACGGTTGTTGATAATTGGCTATTAAAATTAAAAAGATAAATGCACTCGAAATATAAAAAGTAGTAATGATAAACTGTTTGGAACTAAAAAGAGCAGTTTTTTTTCTTGAAAACAGGTCTTTTATTAAAAAGAGTTCTACAAATATGGTAATTACTAAAAGGATTTGAATGGCTTCTTGTAAACCTTGATGCTCTTCCATCACAAACTTCCAATACCCAAAAGCCAAATATAAAACGATGAAAATAACATAAGGAATATAGCTTTTAAGCTGAATAAGCTTAATAAATTCTCCCATGCAAATGAGGCCAAATACAAAAAACAGAACGATTAAAGCGTGCTCAAACTGAAGTGAAATCAGCAATAGTAGGATATAGACCAATCCAGAACATGAGCGTATCAAGATTTCTTTCATGAGGTAATAAGGCTTTGGTTGTATGAAGTCACAATTATAATGCTGTTATTTTTAAATTTGGATCTGTTTTTAATAATCTTCTAATAACAGCAAATATAAGTTTTTTGAGCTACTACCGTAACTTAAAAAGTCTTTATCGTCTCCCGATTTAAAATGCTTAATTGTTGTAATATTTGTAGGAATGGTTTTCTTGTTTTTTGATTTGATAGCTCTTAATCCTTCACCAATATTTTCTACAATCTGGCTTGTGGTAGCGAAAACAATAAAATGATCGGGAAGTTCTAATAATTTTTTTTCAAGTATTTGATTGGAACAAATTAGCAGAGAGCCATCATTTGCAATTAGGTTTTCACAGGTAGTAAGAATAAATGTAGAGTCTCCTATTTTTTTTGTAATATTTAAATTGGAATCTTTGAATTTGTCTTTTAGGTTGTCATCAAAAACAAGTGTTTGCTTATCGGCCCAGTTGTTCTCATTTATAATATTATGCAAAGACTGAAAGGTTTCGTTCAAATCTTCACAATATAAAAATTTTCCTCCGTTGGCTTTAAAGTTAATAGTGAATCTTTCGTCAATAGGCAACTTGACCTCGGGCATGTATTTACCTCTATCCTCAGATTTTACTTCTTTTTTTCCTGGTTCTGAAATGGACCCAAATAATTTTCTAAAAAGACTCATTTAATTAATTGCTATTAACTCCGTTTATTAGGCAATTATCAAAGATAAAAAATCTTAAATTAACCATGCGATTAATTTAAGATTTTTACTAAAAGCTTAACAAAGTATCAATAGAATCTATTCTTTTGGTACTTTAATGTCTTCTTGTTCTTCTTTGTCGAAAGCACGCTTACCAAATATTTTTTCTAGATTATCCTTAAAGATAACTTCCTTTTCAAGTAGTACTGTAGCTAGCTCTGTAAGTTTGTCTTTATTCTCTTCAAGTAACTTAATAGCTCTTTGGTACTGTGTTTCAATAATATGCGATATTTCGTTATCAATTAACTCTGCGGTTTTTTCGCTATAGGGTTTTGTAAAGCCATATTCGTTTTGTCCTGAAGAATCATAATAGGTAAGATTTCCAACTTTATCACTTAGCCCATATATCGTAACCATTGCTCTTGCCTGTTTCGTGACTTTCTCTAAATCACTAAGGGCCCCTGTAGAAATTTTATTGAAAATTACTTTTTCTGCAGCACGGCCGCCCAATGCAGCACACATTTCATCAAGCATTTGCTCTGGATGCACAATAAGACGTTCTTCTGGTAGATACCAAGCAGCGCCAAGAGAACGACCTCTAGGTACAATAGTGACTTTTACCAAAGGTGCTGCGTGTTCCAATACCCAGCTTATAGTGGCGTGGCCAGCTTCGTGGAAAGCCACTGCTTTTTTCTCGTTAGGAGTAATAATTTTATTTTTCTTTTCTAAACCACCAATAATTCTATCTACTGCATCAAGAAAATCTTGTCTGTCGACCTCTTTTTTACCATTTCTGGCAGCAATTAATGCTGCTTCATTACAAACATTCGCTATATCTGCACCAGAGAAACCTGGTGTTTGTTTAGAAAGAAAATCAAGATCTAAGTCCTTTGCTTTTTTTAGTGGTCTTAAATGAACCTCAAAAATCTCTTTACGCTCCCGAATATCTGGTAAATCTACATAAATCTGTCTATCAAAACGTCCCGCTCGCATTAAAGCTTTATCTAAGATATCGGCTCTATTAGTGGCTGCTAATACGATAACGTTGGCGTTTGTGCCAAATCCATCCATTTCTGTTAACAACTGGTTAAGCGTGTTTTCACGTTCGTCGTTGCTTCCAGACATGGCGTTTTTACCTCTGGCACGGCCAATAGCGTCAATTTCATCTATAAATATGATGGATGGTGATTTTTCTTTAGCTTGTTTAAATAAGTCACGTACTCTTGAAGCTCCAACACCTACAAACATCTCTACGAAATCTGAACCTGATAAAGAGAAGAAAGGCACTTTAGCTTCGCCAGCGACTGCTCTTGCCAATAGTGTTTTTCCTGTTCCAGGAGGGCCAACCAGTAAGGCTCCCTTTGGTATTTTTCCACCTAGAGACGTGTATTTTTCAGGATATTTAAGAAAATCTACAATTTCTTGCACTTCTTCTTTAGCGCCTTCAAGACCAGCAACATCTTTAAAAGATGTTTTAACATCAGTGTTTTGATCAAAAAGTTTTGCTTTAGATTTTCCAATATTAAATATTTGACCACCGGCACCGCCACCAGCACCACCAGACATACGTCTCATGATAAAAATCCAGACCCCTATCAATAATATAAAAGGTAATATACCTAGTAAGAAGTCTCCTAAATGGTTTTCTTCGGTAGTATAAATAGGCTCTAATACAAGGTTTTCTTCTTTGATAGTTTGATCTAATTGATTTTCAAAATTTTGTAAATCTCCAAATTCAAACTTATAATTAGGTAACTTGGTAGAAGAGGGGATAAAAGTAGAAGGCTTCGATTTTTTATGAACCTCCTTTTCCATAGCTTCTCGGGTAAGATATACCTTTGCTACACGCTTATTTACAATTTCAACTTTTTCTACATCACCATCTTTTACAAATTGAAAAAATTGTGTAGGATTGGTAAGATTGTCTTCTTCGTATCCACTATTGCCAAAAACGGACATTGCGATTAAAAGCGCTATTATAATTCCGTAAATCCAATAAGGACTAAATTTTGGTTTGTTCTCTTTTATGTTTTTTTTATCTTTTGCCATGCTTATTTTTTAGTAGCTTGTTTCAATTGTAGTTGTTTTCGCATCGCCCCAAAGGCCTTCAATATCATAATAGTCTCTAATATGCTTTTGAAATACGTGAACCACTACGTTTACATAATCAACCAAAACCCATTCTGCATTGTCTTCGCCTTCAACATGCCAAGGGTGGTCTTTAAGCTCTTTGCTGACTTTTTTTTGTATTGAACTAACAATAGCGTTTACTTGTGTGTTGGAAGATCCTTCACAAATTATGAAGTAATCACAAACCGTGTTTTCAATAGTTCGTAAATCTAGGATGTTTATCTTTTTACCTTTAACATCTTCTATACCACTTAAAATTGATGTTATTAATTGGTCTGCGTTTATATTTTCTTTCGCCATTAATTTGATTTAATTTGTGCAAAGTTATTATTTTTTTAGTTCTTTATAGTTTAAAAAAATCATAAGATTTTACACTAAAAAAAACAACTTGAATATGCGTATAATCAAACTTAGTGCCATCGATTCTACTAATAGCTATTTAAGACGGCTAGGCAGTGAATTTGTTCTGGACGATTATACTATAGTGAGTGCAGAAAAGCAAACGGAAGGTCGTGGTCAAATGGGGGCCGTTTGGGATGCTGAAGGCTCTAAAAACCTTACCTTTAGTGTCTTTAAAGATATGTCGATGTTAGAATTAGACTATCCTTTCTTGATTAGTATAGTGGCTTCCTTATCGGTTTTTAAAGCTTTAGAAGATTTAAATATTCCGAAATTAAGCGTTAAATGGCCTAACGACATTTTGTCAGCTAACAAAAAAATATGTGGAATATTGATAGAAAGTGTCATAAAACGAAATCGTTTAAAGTCTTCGATAGTTGGTATTGGTTTGAATGTTAACCAAACCGTTTTTAATAATTTCACTCATGCATCATCTTTAACGCTTATCACGGGACAAGTTTTTGATTTAGAGATTCTTTTGTTGGCTGTGATTGAAAAATTAAAAGCATATTTTTGTGTTCTAGAAAATGGTGAGCATGCGATTTTGACGGCAGAATATGAGAAATACTTGTTTAGAAAAGACAAGCCCTCAAGTTTTAAGGATGCTAAGGGGCAAATTTTTACAGGTATTATAAAACGCGTATCACCATCGGGCCATCTCCAGGTTTTAGTGGAAAATCGGCGTATCAAGGAATTTGATATTAAGGAAATTACACTGCTTTATTAAACAGCTTTAGGGATATTGGTAGCCAAAGTTTCTATTAATTTTGAGATGGGGCCTTTTATCATCATGGCCATCATGCTATTAATATTGCCGCTAAAGGCTAATTGGACTTCGCTTGATTCTGGTCCTGTTTCTTGAATATGACTTGTGAGAGAAAAATCTATTTTCCCGCCAGCAGCTCCTAATATGATTTTGTTAGGAGGCACAGTTTCTTTTTTTTCAAGAACGATTTCTGGCATACCCTTAAGAGCAAATAGAAACTTATCTTTTTCTAAAAGTTCAAATTTACTAATGTTTTCAGGCATTAGCGATTCAAAGTTTTTTACATCCGATAAAAATTCAAAAACGTCTTGAGGCGATTTTGGTACACTTACCTTAGGGGATTCTAAATTCATCATCACTGTTTTTTTTTGTTAAGCGGCCCTACTTGTTTTTTAAATTTAAAAATGAAACAAGTAGGGCAACATACTATAATTTAATTAAAGCGCAGACCATTCACTAGGATTGGTGTTCCATTCGCTTAATGTCTTTAGTTCTTTTTCAGAAATGTATTTTGTTTCCAAAGCTTGTTCTAGTAAACTGTCATAATTGCCCAAGGTTTGTAAAAACACATTTTCTTTTTCGAAATTTTTAGCAGCAATATCAAAACCATAAGTAAAAATAGCAATCATGCCTTTTACGTTTAGATTAGCTTCTCTTAAGGCACGTACAGCGTTCAGGCTGCTTTTTCCTGTACTAATTAGGTCTTCTACCACAACTACATTTTGTCCGTCTTGAACAAAGCCTTCAATTTGGTTTTGTCTTCCATGCCCTTTTGGCTCAGGTCTTACATATATAAAAGGTAGGCCCATATATTCGGCAACTAAGATGCCAATACCAATAGCTCCTGTGGCCACTCCAGCGATTACATCGGGTTTGCCGTATTCTTTTTCAATTTGTTTGGCCATCGTTTCCCGAATGTAATTTCGTATCATAGGAAAGGATAGGGTAATTCTATTGTCACAATAAATAGGCGACTTCCAGCCAGAGGCCCAAGTAAAAGGTTCTTGAGGACTTAGTTTTATAGCGTTAATTTGCAATAAAACCTCGGCGGTCTTTTTAGCAGTATCTTTATTAAAAATCATAAGGCAAAATTAAACATTAATTTAGTTTTTTTGAGTTCTTTTTATAATATGAATTGAAATAATTTTTTAACAATGCTTGGTTTCTCTCTAAAAATGATATTTTTACCAAACTAAAATGTTGTAATATATATGTATAAAGTTTTTGTAAACGACAAACCTATCGTTTTAACAACTGAAGTTGAGGAAGAAACTTATTTTAAGAATTATGATCTTAAGAAAGTAGATTTAGGCAAAGTCATTAGAAAACTTAATAACACGAAGCTTAAAGAAGCCCGGCTCATTCATCATAAAAAAGAAAAACTAATAAAAAAGTTTTTAAAAAAGCTTCCAAACGTTGTTGCTGGAGGAGGTAAGGTGTATAATGATGAGGGCGATATTTTATTTATCTACAGAAATGATAAATGGGATCTGCCCAAAGGAAAAACGGAGGGTATTGAATCTATAGAAAAAACGGCTATTCGAGAGGTTATGGAAGAGACTGGGGTAGCGGGCTTGGAAATAACCAAACCCTTAAATACTACTTACCATATTTTTAAACGTAACGGTCGCTATAAAATAAAGGTGACCTATTGGTTTGAGATGAAAACTTCTTTTAAAGGGGTGCTTTACCCTCAAGAAGAGGAAGGGATTACCGAGGTGGCGTGGCTTAATAAAAAGAAAGCTAAAAAAGCCCTTAAAAATTCTTATGCCAACATAAAAGAGTTGATGTGAGGATGTTTTTAAAGTACTTGTCTTTGTTTTTTTTACATATAAGAGTTCCGTTTACTGCTTTAAATGCATTTATTTACAAACGGTAAGGCATTAAAGTTCCATCCGTTTTTTATTCTCGTTATTTTATAAAATGCAACTTTAATAATACGCTACAAATGATTAACTTTGTATTCTCAAAATTAAAAACGAATTATGTTTAATAATTTAAGCGATAAATTAGATAAAGCGTTACATGTTCTTAAAGGTCATGGAAGCATCACAGAAGTAAACGTAGCAGAGACTTTAAAGGAAGTGCGCCGTGCTTTATTGGATGCCGATGTTAACTTTAAAATAGCAAAGGAGTTTACCAATAAGGTCAAGGAAAAAGCACTAGGTCAAAATGTTTTGACAACACTGCAGCCCGGACAATTAATGGTTAAGATTGTTAAGGACGAGCTAACAGAATTGATGGGGGGCGATGCCGAAGGTATCAATTTGTCTGGAACCCCTAGTGTTATTTTAATGTCTGGTTTACAAGGGTCTGGTAAAACGACTTTTTCTGGAAAACTCGCTAATTTTCTAAAAAATAAAAAATCCAAGAAACCACTTTTGGTAGCTTGTGATGTGTATCGTCCTGCAGCAATTGATCAACTACATGTGGTTGGGGATCAAATAGGTGTTGAAGTTTTTAGTGATAAGGGGAATAATGACCCGGTAGCTATTTCTAAAGCAGCAATAGCCCATGCGAAAGCGAATGGGTTTAATGTGGTTATTATTGATACCGCGGGGCGTTTAGCTGTGGATCAAGCGATGATGACAGAGATATCAAACATCCATACAGCAATCCAACCGCAGGAAACTTTATTTGTGGTAGATGCTATGACCGGACAAGATGCCGTGAATACAGCAAAAGCCTTTAATGATATTTTAAATTTTGACGGGGTTATCCTTACTAAATTAGATGGGGATACTCGTGGTGGTGCAGCCATTTCTATTAAATCTGTGGTTAATAAGCCTATTAAATTTATAGGTACAGGTGAGAAAATGGAGGCGATTGATGTGTTTTACCCATCACGTATGGCAGACCGTATTCTTGGAATGGGCGACGTGGTGTCTTTGGTTGAACGAGCACAAGAGCAGTTTGATGAGGAAGAGGCGCGTAACCTTCAAAAGAAAATCGCCAAAAATCAATTTGGTTTTGACGATTTCTTGAAACAAATCCAGCAAATTAAAAAAATGGGAAACATGAAAGACCTTATGGGTATGATTCCTGGTGCTGGAAAAATGATGAAAGATATTGATATTGATGATGATGCTTTTAAAGGCATAGAAGCAATTATCCATTCTATGACGCCACAAGAAAGAGCTAATCCAGCGGTGATAAACGGTAGTAGAAAAAAACGTATAGGAAAGGGTTCGGGTACTTCAGTGCAAGAAGTAAATCAATTGCTTAAACAATTCAACCAGATGAGTAAGATGATGAAGATGATGCAAGGTGGTGGCGGTAAAAAAATGATGCAGATGATGCAAAATATGCGTTAGCATTTTAGACTTTTAAAGTTTGAAATAAACAATAAAAAAAGACTGATAAAAAAAGAAACTTAGCGATTTTACGAGAAACAATCGTGCATTCGTGGCGAGAATTTAATTAATATGATAATTTTAGACGGTAAAAAAGTAAGCAACGATATCAAGAATGAAATCGCTGAACATGTAAAATCAATGGTTTCTAAAGGTGAGAAAGTGCCACATTTAGCTGCTATTCTTGTAGGGACTGATGGCGCAAGTATGACCTATGTTAACGCTAAGGTAAAAGCATGCGAGCGTATTGGGTTTCATTCTACACTTATAGATTTACCTGCCGATACTTCAGAAAAAGAATTGCTTGAGAATATCAAGAATTTGAATGCAGACGATAACATAGATGGCTTTATCGTACAACTGCCATTGCCCAATCATATTGATGAGCAAAACGTTTTAATGGCCGTGCATCCAGATAAAGATGTAGATGGTTTTCATCCTACAAACGTTGGTAAAATGGCTTTGGATTTGCCTACTTTTTTACCGGCAACTCCTTACGGAATTCTAGAATTATTAGAACGATATCAGGTAGAAACCTCTGGAAAACATGTTGTGGTTATGGGAAGAAGCCATATTGTTGGCCGCCCTATGAGTATATTGATGAGTCAAAAAAGAAAAGCCGGAGACGCTACTGTTACGGTGGTGCACAGCAGGACCAAGAACTTACAGGAGATTACTAAAACGGCAGATATTATTGTGGCAGCTATTGGTATTTCTGAGTTTTTAAAGGGAGACATGGTTAAAGATGGGGTGGTTATTATTGATGTAGGTATTACACGTGTGCCAGATCCAAGCAAAGCTAATGGCTATAGATTGGCCGGCGATGTTGATTTTGAAAGTGTTAGTAAAAAAGCAAGTTATATCACACCTGTGCCTGGAGGTGTGGGACCTATGACTATTGCGATGTTGCTTAAAAACACCTTATTGGCACGCGAACGTCGGTTGTTATAACCGTAAATTGTTATAGAGCATTTGTTTTAAAATCAATAGGCTTTACGTTTTTTAAGCACAAACGGTAAGCGCTTTAAACGAACAATCTAAATAGGAGGAAGGCAGCAGACTATACTTAAGGCTTTCTGCGAGATGTTTCTGCCTTCTTGTTATGGGTTTTTGCAGAATCCTCTAAAAGGATGTTCAATTGAGTAAATTCTTGCTCGGTCAATTCGCGATACTCGCCTAAAGGCATGTCCATTTTGATATTCATAATCCGGATACGCTGTAAAGCTTCAACTTCATAATTTAAATATTCGCACATCCGGCGTATCTGTCTGTTTAATCCTTGCGTTAGAATGATACGGAACTCATACGTGCTTAGTTTTTCGACAACACATTTTTTAGTAGTTTTATTTAAGTCGGCAAGAGGAATACCGCCTCCCATGCGTTCTATAAACGTTTGCGAGATAGGTTTGTCTACCTTTACGATATATTCTTTTTCATGATCATTATTTCCTCTCAGGATTTTATTTACGATATCGCCATCGTCGGTTAAGAGTATTAAGCCTTCACTGGGTTTATCAAGTCTGCCAATTGGAAAAATACGCTTGGGATAATTGATGTAATCTATAATATTATCTTTTTCTACAGAAGTATCTGTGGTGCAAACAATGCCAACAGGTTTATTAAAAGCTAAGTAAACAAAAGCTTCTTTTGTGTTTTTAATTTCATTCCCATCTACATGTACCACGTCATTTGGAGCTATTTTAGTTCCCATTTCAGGTACTGTACCATTAATGGTAACACGTCCTGCTTCAATGAGCTTGTCTGCTTCCCGACGCGAACAGTACCCTACTTCACTTAAAAATTTATTAATGCGCTTAAGATTGTTTTCCATGCTGCAAAGATATAAAGTTTAATGGTTAATAAACTCTTGAATTTGTAAAGAAACCGATTCATCCTGTAAAGAATGTCCTAAACCTCTGGTGACGATAAGGGTGCTGTTTTTTAAGCTTTTTTTAATAAGTAATGCATCGGGAAAGGGAATGCTATCATCGTTTTTATCGTGAATGACCAATCCTTGTGTCCTATTGTTTTTTAGGTTTTTTGATGTAGAAAATGCTTCTGGTGGAAAGCCTAGGCATTTGGTAATTGTCTTGTCCAGTTCGGTAGCAATTCGTTTGTTGTAGCCCATCATTTTAATATAACGTGCCACAACATCTGTATAGTGGCAAGGTGCCCCTAATAGTACTAGTTTTTTAATGTTTTTAATATGGTGTTGCCAAATTGAAAAAACGCTTGCCATTCCTCCCATAGAATGGGCTATTATAATGTGAGGATTAAAGTGCTGGGACACCACTTTAATATACGTTGCATACAAAGCCACATTAAAAATTTTGCTACCCGACTTTCCGTGCGCTGGAGCGTCTAACGCAATAATATTAAAGCCTTTTTTTTGTAATCCTAAAATAATATCCATCCATCTTCCGGCATTACTTTCCCAGCCATGCACTAAGAGAACAGTGCTTTTGTGCCCTGCCCACCTATAAGTCATAATGGAATTGTTTTTGTAAAACAAAACTTCAGTAGATCCGGATTTTAAAAACAGAGACTGCTCTGGTGTAATCTGTCCTTTTCTAGGAACAGAGAATAATTTTAAAGCAATTTTAGCAGCTTTTTCAGAAGAAAAAACACTTAGAATATTTAAAAAGAATCCAATAATTTTGGGGAGCATATTTTAATAAAAAAACTTAGAGTTTACTAATCATTATTTCATAGGCTTCTTCTTTATCATTCCGCCTTTTAAATCTTTTACAGTGCCCATAATGATAAAGGCTTTTGCATCAATTTTATCAATTTCGGTTTGTAACTTCGTGAGTTCTAAACGGGTTACAACGGTATAGACGATATCTTTATCATAACTTTCTCCATTTGCACCATAACCACCTTTACCTGAGTAAATGGTACAGGCACGTCTCAAGTTTTTGGTAATCATAAGCCTTATTTCTTCATGTTTTTCTGAAATAACCGTTACCCCAACATATTCTTCAACGCCATCTACAACAAAGTCAACAGTTTTAGCTGCGGCTAAATATGTTAAAATTGCATATAGAGCCGTTTCAACAGAAAGAATATAAGCACCAACAGAAAAAATTATGATGTTAATGAGGAAAAGTACATCTCCAATGGTTAAAGCTAGTTTCCGACTTAAATAGATGGCTAATACTTCGGTGCCATCCAAAACACTTCCACCACGCATGGCCATGCCAATACCCAAACCTAAAAAGAAGCCTCCAAAAACAGCAATAAGTAATTTGTCGTCTGTAATAAGGGGGTAATCTATAAAATGCACTACCAGTGCTAAAATTGCAATAGATATAAAACTACGAATTGCGAATTTCAGGTTGAATGTACGGGAGGCTAAGATTAAAAATGGCAAATTCACTAATACCAATAAATAACTTAAATCGAATTTAGTAACATATTCCAATAAAAGCGATATGCCCGTTGCACCACCATCAATAAAATTATTGGGCAATAAAAAACCTCTTAAACCGAATCCTGCAGAGAAGACACCAATAATAATAAATACATACTCTTTTAGGGCATGTCTTAATTCGACATGCAGTTTTCTTACTAAAGGCACTATTTGTTTTTTGCTTACAGGCGTTTTAGAGTCTTTCGACTTGAGCCTGTTCTGTGCAATGTCAACTAATATTTTTAATAAGAGAGGATTCATTTAGTGTGTTGGATTAATTCCAGTTTATAAAAAAGTATTTGATTTTGGCGTGTTCTGGTATATGTATGGCTTCAATTTTTAAATCCATATCAAAACGTAGGTTTGAAGGCAACTCTTTTTTATCGATGGTAAATGCCGCATTGATTTCATTTACAGAAACAACCACCGAGTTAATTAAATTATCGATTCCAGAGATTTTATAGTTATTCGAAATGTCCTTAAAGGTACTTAGCGACGAAACGTTTTTTTTCGTTACAAAGCGGGGATCCAAAATACGAACGCTATTAATTACTGCGATAGAATCGGGAGCATGGCTTGATGTTAAACTTAATAAAGGCTTGCCTCCTTTTTCGAAAATTTCAATATGGTTGGTATTGCCCATAAACCGGTTGTCGTTACCTGTCCTTACAATAGAATCTTTGCTGTAAATAGTTTTAAGGTTTTGGACTAAGGTGGAATCGGTAAGTAATCCTACATGGTGTTTGCCTACTTCAAAAGGATTTTGTTCTTTCTGACAGCTAGATAAAAAAAGACATAAAAGAATGAAGCTTAAAAATGATTTTTGCATTATTTACGATTGATTTTAAGTTTAAAAATGATATGTTTTTGTCTTATTTTTTTAAGACTTTGCTAAGTATCCCGAAAACACTGCGAACAAAAGTAGCGCTGGTAAGTACTTTTACAATTGGGTTCATCCTAGTGCTGCTACGAGTACTTCGCTTTTTGGTTTCTGCTTTTTTTAGTTTTTCTTGTTCCTGCCGAACTTTCTCTTGGGCTTCTTCGGCTTCAGCTTCTGCTATTTTTTTATTTAGCATCTCGTAAGCGCTTTCCCTATCCACGGTGGTATTGTATTTTTTTACCAGTCTGGAATTTAAGAACAATGCCTTTAATTCGCTATCTGTTAATATGTCCATCCTGCTCATAGGGGCCCGCATCATTGTAGCGGCAAGTGGTGTAGGGCGGCCTTTTTCATCTAAAGCAGACACTAAAGCTTCTCCAGTGCCCAAGGATGTTAATATTTCTGTAGTATTATAGTATTCAGAATCTGGGTAGTTCTGCGCAGTTAGTTTTATGGCCTTTCGGTCTTTTGCTGTAAAAGCTCTTAAAGCATGTTGGATTTTTAAGCCTAACTGACCTAATACCGCTTCGGGAACATCGGTAGGATTTTGGGTAACAAAATATAGGCCAACCCCTTTACTGCGTATTAATTTTACAATGCTTTCTATTTGGTTTAAAAGTGCTTTAGAGGCTTCATTAAAAATTAAATGGGCCTCGTCTATAAATATAACAAGCTCCGGACGGTCGCTATCACCTTGTTCTGGAAACGTGGAATAGATTTCTGCCAGTAAACTAAGCATAAAAGTAGAAAAGAGCTTTGGTCTATCTTGAATATCTGTTAGTCTAAGGATATTGATATAACCTCTACCATCTTCATCAATTCTTAACAAATCTTGTGTATCAAAGGACGTTTCGCCAAAAAACAAATCGGCTCCTTGTTGTTCCAGTGCTACCACTTTACGTAAAATGGCACCAGTAGAGGCTGTGGATATTCTACCATAAGCCTCATCAAACTCTTTTTTACCTTCTTGAGTAGCGTATTGTAATATTTTTTTAAAATCCTTTAAATCGAGAATAGGGTAATGGTTATGGTCGCAATATTGAAAAATAACAGCCACAACACCAGATTGCGTTTCAGATAAATCTAAAATTCTGGATAGTAAAACGGGGCCGAATTCGCTAACGGTTGCTCTTAACCGTACGCCATCTTGCTCAGAAAGCGTTAATATTTCAACGGGAAACGCTTTGGCTTCAAAAGGAATTCCTATTTTATCATGTCGTTCTTCAATTTTTAAATGGCCCTCACTAGGCTGTGCCAACCCACTTAAGTCGCCCTTAATATCCATAAGCAACACAGGGACTCCTTTGTCGCTTAAGTTTTCTGCCAAAACCTGTAACGTTTTTGTTTTCCCCGTTCCGGTAGCACCGGCAATCAGACCATGACGATTCATGGTTTTTAAAGGAATTTTTACATGCGCTCCCGGAATGGTTTCACCGTTTAACATAGCAGCACCCATAGAGATAAAATCTCCTTTCATGGTATTGCCTTCGTTAATGTGTTTTAAAAAAGTATCCTTTTTACCCATAGGTTATATTTGGCATAAAAATACAGGAAAAATAATAAACGAATAAGGTTTTATAAAAGAAACAAATTTTATTAAAAAGTATCTGCAGCTCACTTTAAAAACAAGACATGGTTCTTACCTGTGGGCTTCGTATATAACAACAATGTTTTCGATATATTCTTTAACCTCTAAAGTAAACCCATCACTATTAAAACTTGTAAGAGCTGCTGCCGTGACGCCTAAACGTTCGCCATTTTGATTAGCGTATCTAATCCCTATGCATTGCTTGTCGTTGGCGTATCGTGATATGTCGTTAATGGAGTTACCACTTCCACCGTTAAAGATAACTTGCTGGGATATATTGTTATCGTATTGTGTCGCGTAACCATTCATAGAGCCAAAAGTATTGTGGTATGTATTGTTATTGTTGTTTTTTCCATTATCTGCATCTATGACATAATCTTCAACATTGGCATAGGCCACAAATTTAATTTGCGAAGGCTTAAACGGCAGGCCAGATATAGTGATAGTCTCAAAATCTGTCACTAAAAACTTCCCCATGTGAACGGTTGATTGTAAGTAGGCTCCTTGATCTGTTCCTGTGGATAGTAAGTTGTTTGGGTTTGCGCTTATTAAAGGGTCGGGATTTAAATAAGACCATATGGGGCTTTCTGAAGTTCCCGAATTGTATTCAAAACGCTTGTTTGTAGTATTAAATAAGAGCAAACTCGTAGCAGGGTTGCTTATGTTATCTCTATCTTCTGTAGTTAAACGTGGAACTAAAATACCTTTATCATTGGCTGTAATATCTAAAATAGAAGTGGGATCGGGACTTGTTGTACCAATGCCAACCTGCGAAAAACTATTAAAAGCATTGAAAAGTAAAATAATAAGATAGATTTTTTTCATTTTTAAAATGGGGTTATAAATAATTTAGGCGTAACTATTTGTACGACAAGCAAACATAAAGATTTACAATTGAATATGAAAACATCAATAAATAAAATAAGGAATATGTATCTTTGCAGGCTTATGAAGAAATCAATACAGGATTTGGTGGATAAAGGCGTTATGTTGCCTTTAATGGAAGAGTTTTATACCATTCAAGGTGAAGGCTTCCATAAAGGTACCGCTGCTTATTTTATCCGAATAGGAGGCTGTGATGTGGGCTGCCATTGGTGTGATGTAAAGGAAAGCTGGAATGCAAATTTACACCCGCCTACAGACATTTCTAAAATAGTTGAAAATGCCAAAACATACAGTAATACGATTGTAATAACGGGAGGAGAACCATTAACTTGGGATATGGGCCCCTTAACAACACAGCTTAAAGCAGAAGGATTACAGATTCATATCGAGACCTCGGGCGCTTATAAGCTAACAGGCATTTGGGATTGGATATGTTTATCACCTAAAAAAATGAAATTGCCAACTCCAGAAGTTTATGAAAAAGCCCATGAGCTTAAAGTGATAATTTTTAATAGAGACGATTTTCGCTTCGCGGAAGCACAAGCGGAACAAGTTAACGGAGATTGTATTTTATATATGCAACCCGAATGGAGCAAACGGGATAAGATGATTCCGGAAATTGTGGATTATGTTATGAAAAATCCAAAATGGAAAGTTTCTCTACAAACACATAAATATTTAAACATTCCTTAAAGGGATACAGCCAAAGCTTTTTTAAGGGCTTAAGTTTTATAAAAATCAATGGTTTTAATCATTGATTTTTTTTTTGCGCTCTTAAAATGTTTTCAATTTATAGCGACTATATCAAGTGTTATCTTTTTAGTCAAATCGATTAGTAATTATTAAAAATTTTGTCAACCCCATCAAAATAATCGATGATATGCGTTTTTTATATGTATATTATTTCTTCTTTTCGCCTGTTTTTCAGGGTGTTATAGCAAAATATTATCACTTCATCTAAAGCGGTATTGTATTTTCATATAGTATGTTAATTCATTTTTTTTTTTTTTGTAATTGAGAGTTATTAGCTTATATTTGGAAAACCAATTTGGTTTACCAATTTAAAACAATATTAAAATGACTAAAAAAACTACTCTTTTCTCAACGTCCTGTTCAAGGATTTTTAAAATCCCCCTTTATGCTATATGCTTTTTTTTAAGCTTAGCGTCCTTAAGTGCCCAAACCACCTACACTTCTTGGTCTAGTTTAAAAGACGCTGTTAATGCCACAACTACAGGAGGTACATTTATACTTAAAAATGGAACTTATAATGATATTTCTGGAACTTTTGAAAACATGGCAACAGAAGCTAACCCAATCATCATCAAAGCAGAAACCATTGGCGGGGTTATATTTACTGGAAAGTCAAATGTTCCTTTTAAAAAATCATCTTATATTACTTTAGAAGGCTTTGTTTTTAATTGCTCAGGGTCTGTAAGTACTCTCGTGAAATTAGAAGGGTGTAATAACATGCGTATTACACGAAATGTGTTTGAACTCGCTCAAACTTCATCTTCAAAATGGGTATATATTGGAGGTGTTTGGGATGATAGAACGGTTCCTTATCAATTTTTAAGCCATCATAACCGTATTGATCATAATGTTTTTCAAAATAAAACAATGCCTGGGCATTACATTACTGTAGATGGTACCGATCAAAAGGTGCAATCTCAGTTCGATAGAATAGATCATAATTATTTTAAAAATAACAGTCCTAGAGCCACCAACGAGCAAGAATCTATACGAATTGGCTGGAGTGATATGTCTTTATCTAGTGGGTATACCACTGTGGAGTTCAATTTGTTTGAAGATTGTGATGGCGATCCAGAAATTGTATCTGTTAAATCTTGTGATAATACTATTAGGCACAATACGTTCTTAAAAAGCTATGGCACATTATCATTACGTCATGGGAATAGAAACCGCGTAGAGGGTAATTACTTTTTTGGTGGGAATAAGCCCGTTGGGATATCTCCAGATGGCGCTTCTCTTTACACAGGTGGTATTCGCATTTATGGTAAAGATCATGTGATTATTAACAACTATATGGAAGGTTTGAATGGTACGCGTTGGGATGCCCCTATAACGTTAACATTAGGGGATGCGATAGATGGAGAAAGTTCTTCTTTAACCAAGCATTTTAGAGCAGAAAATGTGCTTATTGCCTATAATACCTTGGTAAACAACAGCCATGGTATCGAAATTGGCTATGATAATAATAATAGCTATTCTAAAAATTTAGCCAACATCACCATCGCTAATAATTTGATTACAGGTTCTGAAAATGGCTTAGTAGAAATTGTAGATGCCGATAATGATCAAGGTAATAAAATTACTTGGATTAATAATTTAATGCACGCCACGGGTACAGCACAAGTATTATTGGGGGCTACCACAACCTCTTTTGATGCTACGAAAGTAATAAATGAGAATCCTAATTTAGTTTTTGATGCTACTGAAGGAATTTGGAAAACTTCAATAACCACACCGCTTTATCCTAATGCAGTTACACTTGAACCGATTGATTATGATATTGAGGGCCAATTAAGACCGCTTATTAGTAACCCAGGAGCAGATCATTTTAGCACCGAAAGTGTACGGTTTAAACCTTTAACATCTACCGATGTTGGTCCTAATGCTTATGAAGTTGATGAGGAGTTTGAATCGTTATACCTGTCGACACTAACCGAATTTAGTGCTATTGGTGAATCACAAACGGTAACAGTAACCTCAAATGTTGCGTGGACTGTGACTAATGATAGTGATTGGATATCCATTGCCCCCATTGATGGAGCTGATAATGGGACGTTTAATGTGATTACCACTGCAAATACAGCTTTTACTTCGCGTACAGGGGTGGTGACTGTAGTAGGAGGTGCTTTAACGAGAACTCTTACTATAACACAGGCGGCAGCCGATCCAAAAGCTGGTTTAAGCCTGATTAACGATGGTGGTGTAAATGATAAGGTTTCTATAAGCTATGTCTTTGATGAAGAAATAGATGCAACTAAAGGCAAAAATAATATAGCGCCTAATACTTTAGATAAGGATCATGGTACGCAATGGTCGGGCATGAGTCCTGCGGTTGGTTTGCCTGGAGAAATTATATTCGATTTAGGTGGCGCTTTCGATTTACAACTTGTAGATTATGCTACCACAAATGGTAAAACATATTATTTGCAAATCTGGACCTCATCTACAGGAACAGATGTTGCCGACTTTACAAATGCTTTTCCTGGTAGTGGCAATTTAGTTAGTAATGCTGATGCATCCTTTAAGAGTTTTATGTTGCCTTCGGTGGCATCAGGTACTAAGTATGTGAAAATTATAGGTTTTGGGCAAGCGTCTAGTGCGTGGAACACGATTACAGAAATTGAATTTTATGGTACACCAAGCTTATCTGTACCGGATATGGATATTAGGGGTAAAAACGATGTTGTAATACATCCTAACCCAGCACAACAGGTATTATATGTGAGTTCGAAAACCGCAGCTGTTAAAACAGTTATAGTGTATAGTTTTGATGGAAGAAAGGTTTTAGAGCAGTCATTAGCCAATCCATTAAAAGCGGTTGATTTAGATATTTCGTTTTTAGCACAAGGCACATATCTTATAAAGATTATAGATGAATCGCAAGTAAGTCAATCCAAAGTATTTATAGTGGAAAACTAAAATCATTTATCAGTATAAAGAAAGTCGTCTAGAATGTGAATTTTAGACGATTTTTTTTTATTCTAGTGTATGGGGTAGATTTTTTTTGAAATTTGAAAACCATAATAATTGAAGATAGGTGGCGTGACGCCGATACAGAAGCACGAGAAGATGGATTTGGTAGAAATAAATTTTAACCAGACAGATAACATGGTATGCGAGGGAATGGGGTCCATGAAGCATTCAAGATTATGTCGGACTTTACAGAACATATTGATAACACAAAACTTTAAAATCGATTGATAAAAGCACGAACAGACGAAAGCCTTTTCGGAATTTTACAAGGGAAATCGATAACTCGGGTAATTATCGTTAGGAATGGTTTAACTTTAAAAAATTGTGTTATCTTGAGTATGTGAAGCGACAAATGGAACTAATAGATTGAAAATGACCAAGAGAGTAGCTATACTATATTCTACAGTAGACGGACATACCTTTAAGATATGCCAACGAATTGCTCAGCATTTAGAAAACTCGGGATTTAAGGTAGACCTTATGGAAATTTCGTCTTTTACAGATGCTATATCTAAATATTCAAGGGTAATTATTGGGGCTAGTGTTAGATACGGAAAACATAGAAAAGAAGTTACAACGTTTATTGAAAAACACCAGATGGAATTAAATCAAATTAAAACAGGGTTTTTTTCCGTTAATTTAGTGGCAAGAAAACAAGATAAAAATACTTTTTACAGCAATCCTTATGTTGTAAAGTACTTTAAACGGCTAGCCTGGAAACCTAAAGTAATAGATGTTTTTGCGGGACGGTTGGATTATGATGCTTATTCCTTTATAGATAGGTTAATGATTAAGCTGATTATGAAAATGACCAACGGCCCCACAAAATCTAAAAAACCGATTGACTATACAGACTGGCAAAGAGTGAAAGATTTCTCTGATAAAATGAATTTCCATTAAGAAGACACTCAACATAATAAACTGAAGGTAAAGTGTTATTAATCCTGCAAAAATGATATATGTGGCTGTTTGGAAGAATTTCGAGTAATCCATTGAATAAAACTGTACCTGAGACTAAAACTTATATATGATTTATGAGAAACGGTTTCAAAACTATAAATTGGAATGAGAATTTAACGGAAAAAGAAAGCGCTACCATATTAACCAGTGGTTTTGTAGTATTTTTAAAAGTATTAAATAAAGAGGCATTGGTTTACAAAAGAGAAAAGCCTCTCTAAAAACATATTTTAGAGGGCTTTTAAATATAAAAATGAATGATATCGTTTATTTTATAACGAGTAAGGGCATTTTTCTATTTCTTATTAATAAATCGTTAGTAATACCTCCCACAAATAGAGAGGTTATAGTACTTCCGCCTCGAGCCGAAACTACAATAATATCAAAATCGCCCTTTTCAGCATGAAGTTCAATGGCTTCTACCACAGACAGGTCTCTTCTGTCGGTATACTTAAAAGGAACCTGTTCAGATAGTTTGAATTTTTTTCGAAATAGCTTTACTTTTTCCTTTAAATGCAGCTTGGTTTTGTCAATTGCTTTTTCTGTATTAATGTAAGGAAAGAAAAAAGAAGGGATGTTATAGACGTGTAAGGCTTCGGTTTTACCGCCCGACCGCTCTACCAAACTGTTGGCTACTTTAAAGCATTTGGCTGAAGCAGAGCTAAAGTCGGTTGGAACCAAAACGTTTTCCATAATGTGTTTAGCTTCTTCAGGAACTAATAGCACATGGGCATCAAGCATACGAACCAATTTTTGACTTAATGCTCCTGTGCCTTGTAATTCATCCTTATTTCCTGTAATCATTATATCGATCTTGTAGTTTTCAGCAAGATGTGTTAAAATACTTTCGGTATAATCATCGGAAGTAATAAGTACCGTATGTGGAACAGAGGCTGTGTAGTGCTTAGCAACTGTTTTCTCTAAGCTTCGATCCACGATGTCTTCCAAGGTGATACCTTCTTCTAAAAAATCATCATATAAATCATATAATTTATATTTTTTAATATTATGGGTAAAGTATAGGTGCTCAATATTCCACACCTTACAAAGAAAGCTCACATATCCTAAAAGAATGGGATCCATTTCTGTAAGATCCAAAGCAACCATCAGTTTTAAATCATTTTCTAAATTTATTTTCTTTGTCATTTTTTTAACTTAAATATTTTTAAGAATAGGTTATAGGTCGGTTGTATTTCGTTTGTTTTTAGTCTGTTCTTCGGGTTCAATTTTCTTTAGATTTTTCTTTTCCCGTTCTTCATTTACTAGATGGAGAATGTTTTTTCGATAGCTTTCTCTCTCTAAAAGTTTTTCTTTACGCTCCGATTTTTGATAGTCTTCCTTAACGCCCCTAAGCAAAGAAAAACACATCATAATCAATAAAACAGCAAAAGGTAGGCCAGAGATGGTAACGACGGTCTGTAAAGCGTTTAGCCCGCCACCATACATCAAAACAGCTGCAATAAGACCTGTGGCAACGGCCCATATGACTCTTTGGAAGCGTGGGGTTTTTAGTTTTCCGCCAGAAGTAATACTATCAATAACCAAAGCTCCCGAATCGGCAGATGTAATAATAAAACTGCATATAAGAATAACTCCTAATGATTTTAATACTATCGCCAGTGGGAATTTATCAAAAAACACATAAAGCGCTGTTGAAATATTATCATTTACGGCGGCAATCATAGCGGTATCACCTAAAAGAATATCGCGCATGGTGGTGCCTCCAAACGCACTAAACCACAAGAAAGTAACCAACGCGGGTAATATTAACACACAAAGAATAAATTCTTTAATAGTCCTTCCTTTTGAAATACGGGCTATAAAGGTGCCAACAAATGGCGACCAAGAGATCCACCATCCCCAGTACATGATGGTTCGCGTTTTTTGCCAATTGGTACCACGTAAAGATTCCGTCCAGGTAGACATATCTATAAAGTTAACCAGATAGCTCCCGAGATTCTGTATATAAGATTTAAAAATAAAAGTTGTTGGCCCCAAGATTAATACCAGTAAAAATATAGCTGCTGCCACCCTTACGTTAAGCTTGCTTAACATTTGGACCCCTTTATTTACTCCACTAAACGCTGATATTGTGGCTGCTAGTGTTACGCATATTATAATGATAACTTGATAGAACAAAGCGCTGGGAACCCCGAAAACATGAGTAAGTCCCGAGTTAATCTGTCCAACACCAAATCCAATCGTCGTTGCCAAACCGAAAAGTGTGGTTATTACTGCCATGATATCGATTATATCGCCCATCCATCCATAAATTCTATTTCCTAATAAAGGGTAGAATGCTGAACGTAGGGTAAGCGGCATTTTTCTATTAAATGTAAAATAGGCTAAAGAAAGCCCTACTACAGAATAGATTGCCCAGCCATGAATGCCGTGGTGTAAAAATGAAAAGTTAATAGCTTCCTGTGCAATAAGTGCGGGATCTTCTCCTGCAAGGCGTGGCGGATTTAAAAAATCGCGCACAGGATCGGCAATACTAAAAAGCACGAGTCCATTGCCTATTCCAGCACTAAAGAGCATCGCAAACCAAGCCCACAAGCTAAACTCTGGTTTTGCTTTTTCGCCTCCAATACGAATGCCTCCAAACTTTCCAAATGCCATGTATAGGCAAAATATGATAAACAGATTAGCGGCTAAAGTGTAAATCCAACCACCATGTGCAGATACAAAATCTTGAGCAATTGCAAAATAGCGCTCAGCCTCTTTTTCAAATATGAGTGTAAACCCAATGCTAAAAATAACTACCGCAATAGCGGAAAAAAAAACCGTTTTGTTAATTACTAGGCCTAGAAATGTAGAGGTGCTTTCTTTCCGAGTGACTTTAATCGACATATAAAAATTGATTTTTAATAAATGAAAATGACCTTATTTTTCTGTTTAGGAAGATCAAGACAGCTTTAAAAGGTGCTTATAGATATTCGTTTGAAACAGGTTAAATAGAGTAATGGTAATAAAATTTAGAATAAAAAAAAGAACGTTACGAAATATGAATACTGCTACAGGTATGCCAGTTTGGAATTGTAATAAAACGGAACTTTAGAATTTTCATAGTGATATTTAAAAATGTTATAGAGGGATATAATACGATAATTTAATGTGATTTACAAATGTTTTTATTGCCACTAGACGCCAGAACGGGCTCATTGATAAGATCGCCGATGCTAAAGAGTGCGCTCCTAGTATAATATACCTTACTATGGTGAAAAATTATAAACAACATTACTGGCTAAGTAAGCGAGGTAATGCTTTGTATTTTTTATGGGATGAAAACTGTAGGGTTATAAAAACAGAAATTTATTAAAATAGTAATATATTAGATAAAAATTATCAAAATGGCATCCTTTAAAATACATAGATATGTTTTAATCTTGTTTTTTCTATTAAGCAACACATGTTTTGCTGTATCGCCTATTGCGATAGATACTACAGGTTTAGCAAGAGTTAAACAAAAAATCCATGATGGCACAGCTTCAGAACGAACACATGCTGCATATAGGGCACTGCTTTTAAAAGCAGATACGTTTCTTGATATAAAAAATCCAACGGTAATGGCTAAAACCATTGAGCCACCTACCGGGAACAAACACGATTATTTAAGTATTAGTCGGTATTGGTGGCCAAATCCAGAAACGCCTAATGGATTGCCTTGGGTTCGTAAAGACGGTGAGACTAACCCTGAAACACAAACAGACGCAGTAGATAGGAAGCGGTTGGGAACCATGGCTAAAGGAGTTGAAAATTTAAGTCTGGCTTACTATTTTTCAAATGATGAGCGTTATGCAAAAAAGGCATCCAGCATGTTAAAAACATGGTTTCTCGATGAGGATACCCATATGAAACCGCATTTAGAATTTGCACAAAGTGTACCAGGCTATTCAAAAGGAAGGCCTTCTGGTATATTAGATGGAAAATCTATAGCAGAAATAGTACCGAATGCTTTAGTTTTACTTTCAAAATCACCACATTGGACCAAAAACGATACCCTAAAACTAAACAAATGGCTTTCTGATTATATAACTTGGTTAACGGAAAGTACATTAGGTAAAAAAGAAAACAATCAACAAAACAACCATGGTTCTTGGTATAAATTCCAAGTCGCTACTTTAGGGTTTTATTTAGGAAACGAACCCTTGGTTAAAGAGATGGTTACTTTGGCGCAGCAAAGCCTTGAAGAACAGCTGGATTTTGAAGGAAAGCAAACTCATGAACTACAGCGTACCAGGTCTTTTTTTTATAGTTGCTATAACTTAGATGCGTTAACCGGTATTGCTGTGATAGGAGGTCAGGTGGGGATGGATATGTGGCACTACAAAACGGAAGAAGGTAAGAGCTTGGCACTTGCTGTAAAATATCTAACACCTTTTATTAATGGCCAAGCGTGGCCGTACACCGATATTCATGGTGTTGATTTCTCTGGTTTAATCCCTACACTTGTTAGGTTGTCTAAGCATTCAGAATCCAATGAGTTTTTTGGCCTATTGTCTCAAACGATTGCCATACTTGTTGAAGAAGAGAAAAAAACCGGAAATAAAAATGATGTGCTTGAAACCTTAATTTTAAAAGGTGCTATAAATATCTGATTACAAAACAGTGGCATTAAGTACTTGGTGTAAACTATAAAATGTGTTATGGATTTATAAAAAATATGCTATCTAACATAAACGATATATCATGAAAAAAACAATTGTATGGCTTGCTTGTATTTTATTATCATTTGGAATTAAAGCACAAACCGTTATTGGTGCTTGGGAAACATATCACACCTCTAAAGATGGTGAGAAACACAAAAGTGTCATTATTTTTTCTGATGGATATCAAGTTCTCACCACCTATAATGCAATCACGGGTCAGTTCATTCATTCAAAAGGAGGAACATGGATGTTAAAAGGAGGCTCTATAACCGAAACGATAGAGTTTGATACCGATAATTCAGGTCTTGTTGGAAAAGAACTTAGTTTTAAAGTGGCAGTTTCAGATTCAATTTTTGAAAAGGTTGATGAAAAAAAACAGTTTAAAAAGATTGATAATGGCGCCCCTGGGCTATTGCAAGGCGCATGGTTAATGTCTGGCCGAGTTAAGGATGGTGAAACACAATTAAGAGATACCGGTGGGCCAAGAAAAACTATGAAAATTCTGTCTGGAACACGCTTTCAATGGATAGCATATCATACGGGTACCAAACAATTTATGGGTACAGGCGGAGGGACTTATACAACTGTTAATGGCGTATATACCGAAAATATTGAGTTCTTTTCTAAGGACGACTCTAGGGTAGGGGCTCGTTTAAAGTTTAAGTTTGATCTAATTGATGGGCATTGGCACCATTCAGGATTGTCTAGTAAAGGAGATCCTATCCATGAAATATGGCGCATAAGAGAATAGTGTTTTATTTGAAAACAGTATTGAGTAAGCACATTTGCCATTAGGATAATATCTTTTAACACGTGTTTGGTGCGACTCTTTCTTGTTTAACGCTTTTTGGGAGGCGCCTATGCTTTACGAGCTTTAGCCAGTACGCTTCCCTTTGTGTTTTATGCTGAGATAGGTTAATGATATCCTACATAATTCTGGCGGTTACATGTTTGGTTGTTTACAAAAAAGCCATTACTTTTATCCTGTGAAAACCGCAACACTATTTTTGTCTTTATTCATGCTTTTAAAGCCCATAATTCCATTAGTGGAATATGCTGCTTTTTATGATTATATCAAAAATGAACTTTGTATAAATAAAGATGCTCCTAAGTTAGCGTGTAATGGAAAATGCTATTTAAAAAAAGAATTGGCTAAAGCTTCCCATTCTGAAAATGGTAATGAAAAAAAACAGGCATCTTCAGCAGAACATGATATTGTTTTTTTTCAAGACCTCTGTTTTGATACTTTGGTTGCATTTTCACCAGATCGAAACCTGAGCATAAACACATCTTATAATAAAATTTATAAATTCGATTTTATGGATTTTATTTTTCACCCTCCTTTATCTTAAATTTCTTACTAGAATAGTAGCTTCACAGATTGTAGAATTTGGGTTTAATTAAATCGTGTATGATTTGGTTATACTGTGTTGTATGTTTTTTTTAATTGATAAATTTTTTAAAAAAAACAAGAACAGCGCCAGCTAACCTTGTATTGGTCAACTAAAATAAAGGCTTATACTTAATCTTAAAGTTTTCTATTTGTTTTCTTTTAGCAATTGTACCGTTGCTTAATTTGACGCCTTCTTTTGGTTAAAAAAAGAATCGGTCAATTTATACCGTATTGCTAAAGTGTCTATCTTTTTTAACATAATATACCATTAATAATGAACCAAAATATTTTTTTTATAATTGCAATTCTTTTTGCAGTGACGTCTTGTACCGTGGACAAAACCGACTATGAAGCTGAAATAAGTACAGAAGTAACCGAACATTTTGAATTTACCGAAGTACTCTCTATTGATAAAGGGGAGTTTGAGATACGTATCGAAGCCTTGAACGGAACTTTTTATAAAGGTTATAACGACATCCGTTTGAAGATTATAAATACCCAAACAAATGCCATTATAAATGCTTCAGAAGTTACTTTCCTTCCCATAATGACTACTACGACAGGCAATACGGTCTCGTGCCCGCATTCATATAATTTAGAGTATCGTTCAGAAAACTCATATTATTCGGGATATGCTGTATTTGTTAGCGAAAGCAATTCCTCAAGCCATTGGGAACTGTACCTTTCTTTTACTGTAAATAACCAAAAGCATACGGTTACCCAACATGTATCTGTTGCAGAACAGGCTAACAAAAACTTGGGTATGACTATGTTTACAGGACATGATAATGAACAGTATATTATCGCCTTAATAGCACCTCAAAAACCTAAAATTGCAGAAAACGAATTGGTCGCAGGTATTTATAAGTACAACCAAGCTCAAAATGAAAGCGAAACCTTTCCGGATCCTTCACAGTTTTCATATTCCGAAGCAGATGGGTATACCTTACTTTTGGATCCAAGAATGCCGGAACCTTCTATGGGTAATCATTCTTCACTCCATAATCAAGATCTAACACAGCAGAGCGATGGTTTATATTATGGTGTTGTTAATTACACCATGACAGGGAATTGGACCTTGAATTTTATGTTGCAGGACCAAAACGCACAACTTGTTAAAGGGACAGCGGTTTCTACAGATTTCACCCCAGGAATTGAAGGAGAAAAAAGTGAACTTTATATTGATATATTATTTTAATTATGATGAGACCTGTAATATGCATATTTCTTTTTTTAGGACTATTGCTTCAAGCACAAAACATCCCCATTGAAAAAGATAGCATCGAGATTTTAGACGAAGTAAAGCTTACCTTTTATGTGAAAAAGAAAATTGAAACAGACATGAAAATGGCTGTTACCGTAGATGAATTTTTAGCATCTTCAGATAATATAAGTTTTATTAAGAGGGGGGCTTATGCATGGGAACCTCTACTTAACAATATGAGTACAGAGCGCTCTACAGTTACTATTGACGGGATGCATGTTTTTGGGGCATGTACCGATAAAATGGATCCTATTACGTCTTATGTAGAGAGCAATACACTTTCTTCTATTGAAATAAAATCTGGACAGGAGGGCAGTTTACATGGCGCTACAGTAGCAGGAAGCATTGATTTAAAAAGAAAGAGCACGGCATTTGGTTTTTATAAGAAATGGAGTGGCGCGTATCAAACAGGTTTTGAATTTAATAATAATCAATTTTTTAATCTGGGAAACATCTCCTATTCTAGCGATAAATTTGTTGCAGATGCAAGTATGTCTTACCGAAAAGCAACAGATTATAAAGATGGCAATAATGATGAAATAAACCATTCGCAATTTAATAAGTTTAATACCTCTTTAGGTTTGGCTTACAAAACAAGCGACTTGTCTTCTGTAAAAGTAGAAGCCATCTTCGATGAAGCTAGAGATGTGGGATATCCTGCGTTACCTATGGACCTATGGCTTTCACGAGCACTTATTACTTCAGTTTCCTATAAACAATTGTTTGAAAAAGGATTGGTAAGGGCTTGGGATACAAAATTATATTTTAATGCTATAGAACATTATATGGATGATACTACGCGGCCTGAAAATCTGGTTCATATGGATATGCCGGGGTGGAGCACTACCTATGGTTTGGTATCTAAATTAAATTTAAAGAATGAGCGGTTTTCTTCAGAAATACAATGGAATGCTTACAATAATCTATCTCTAGCAGAAATGCGAATGTATCCACAAGACCGCAGCCAAAGAACCATGTTTGCATATAGTTGGCCTTCTGTTACCACAGCTTTTGCTGGACTTTCTGTAAATAATGCTTGGGATGTTTCAAAGCGAAGTCGACTAAATTTTGGTGGCGCTTTAGGAGTGAACTATAACCATTCCAAATATGTGGAATTCAACTGGATTTTTCATCCAGGAGCCACTCAAGAAAAAACCAGGATTTTGCCAAGTTTGCATATGGGATATGAACTGAATAGTAATACTTTTAATTTTTCCTTAGGAACTGGCTACGGCCACAGAGCGCCTTCAGTTTCCGAAGGTTATGGCTATTATATCTATAATAGTTTTGATCGCTACGATTATATAGGCAATCCAAATTTAAAGAATGAAGTGTCTTATGAAGGCAATGCTAGTGCAGGATTTAAAAACAAAAAAGCAAGCATTCAGGCCAAAGTAAATTACTTTTATATTGAACATTATAGTATTGGGAGAATATTAAGTATGGGAAGTCCGATGAATTATCAATCGGTTGGGGTGAAGGGCTATACCTCATTAGATTATGCGACGTTATTTAATTTTTCACTAAACAGCAGTTATACCCTTATGAAGGATCTGCACTGGAAAGGAACGTTAACGTATGCACGAGGAAAAGATGATAATGGAAAAAATTTACCGTTTATTCGTCCGTTTAGCTATCAGACATCTTTGCATTTTGGACTTCAGAAATTTGGTTTTCAAACGTCCTTGCATGGCGATTTAGAACAGCTAGATTATAGTCCAGAGTACGGAGAAAATCAAACGCCTTCTTATACCATTTGGAATCTTTCTGCAGATTATAGATTTCACATAAAAAACAAAAAAACGGTTTTACAAATTGGTACAGAAAACGTGCTAAACGAATATTACAGCACCTATGCCGATTGGGGAAATATCCCGAGAATGGGGCGTAATATATTTACGTCTTTAAAAGTTAATTTCTAACATGGTAAAAAAAGTTTTTAGTGTATGGATGGCGCTTTTGTTCTTATTGACGACGTCTCAACAAGCATTGGTTATGGTGCACTTTAAACTCAATCAGCAATCTATAACGCAAAAATTTTGTGTTAATAAAGAGAATCCAGAACTGCAATGCCACGGAAATTGCCATTTAAAAAAGGAACTTGAAAGCACGAGCCAAAACAATTCCCAAAAAAATATTACCTATAAAATATGCGATTTGGATTTGGTTTCTAGTTTTGAATTTGTACTAGAAATCCCAAAATTTGTAAGGTTCCGAAATGGGATAGCTTATCAAGATCATCAACATTCGGAACCGTATTTGGAGATTTTTGTGCCACCTCCTCTAATACGCCTTATTTAGAAGCCTATTTAATATTAAACATATGTACAATCCGTTTAAAAAAATAAAAATGAAAAATATCAAAAAATATCTTGTATTATCTACTGTTTTATTCGCCGTTATGGCTTGTAGTAGTGATGACGATAACCCTGTTGCTAATAATGTGACTCTAAAATTTAATAATACTTTTAAAAATACAACCATTGTTCTTGGTGATGTCACGTCTAGCTTGGCAACTGTAAATACTTCGGAAGCTGGACAAATACATCATTTTTCTGAACTTAAATATGTAATAAGCCATATTCGTCTTGTAAAAACAGATGGAGTTGAGGTTCCATATAATGTGAACGACCTAGATAAGGGCGCAACGGTAATTGATCAATCAAAACCAGAAACACTCAGTTATCTTATGAGCAATATTCCTGTTGGAGACTATACTCAGATAAAATTTGGTTTGGGGGTTAGGCAAGAGCTAAACACTTTAGATGAGGTTCGTTTTCCGAATTTCTATAGTACAGCGGGTGCAAACGACACAGCAATGCATTGGGAGTGGGGTTCTGGTTATCGTTTTACGAAAATAGAAGGATTTTACGGGGCTGATAATAAAGTGCTCTCTATCCATACAGGTAGTACTGTAGAAGGTGATATAGATGACGAAAGCAGTTACACACAAGGGGTTGATGCCTATAGAAATGTAGTTTTAGACCTTACTACGGCTGCAATGGTTAGTGATAAAGCGCCAATAATTAATATTAAAGCCGATTTTAACAAGCTATTAAGCGGCCAAAGCACCACCATTGAGTTGGGGGAGGGGAATGCTGTTCCTAGTGTTCACACCGCTGCGAATATGGTGATATTTGTGGATAATATAGGTGGAAATGGTTCAACAGATACTTCTGGGATGTTCTCGATTAGCAGTGTAGAAAATTAAATGCGGTATAGAGCCGTTTTAAATTTAAAATTAGGACGGCTCTTTATTAAGGTTTTCTTATAAACAAACACATTTAAATATGGCAAAAACAGCAAGTGTTTTAGCGATTATCTTAGTATTGATGTCTTGTAATAACGACGATTACGAGCCGATGTATCATGATAATCCAGAAGTAATATTAAGCGTTCCTTTGGGGTTTCCAGAACTAAATCCTGCGGTAAATCAAAATAAACCTACTAAGTACGGTATTGAATTGGGTGAAAAGCTGTTTTCCGAAACAAGGTTGAGTGCTAACAATACCATTTCGTGTGCAAGTTGCCATATGCAATCTAGTGCTTTTGCAGATCATAATAAACAAGCTATAGGTATTGAGGGGAGGGTTGGATTGCGAAACGTACCCCCCATACAAAACCTAGCATTCATGTTTTTTTATAATTGGGAAGGCAGTAAACTTCAGTTAGAACAGCAAACATTAGTGCCTATTATTACACATGAAGAAATGGATTCTTCTATTTTAGATGTTATTGGGAAAATTCAAAAGGATCCTTCGTATAAAGAATTATTTATAAAAACCTTCGGAGATGATAAAATGACGCCTGAAAGAATTTTTAAAAGTATTTCACAATATGAATACAGCTTAATTTCTGCTAACAGTAAATACGACAGAGTCATTCGAGGTGAGGGCGAAACTTTTACAGAAAGTGAAGCGCAAGGATATCAAATTTTTAAACAAAAGTGTGCAAGTTGTCACAGTACAGAATTGTTTACCGATCAAAGTTTTAGATCGATTGGTTTTCCTTTAAATCTAGACTCGAATGAAGCTGGACGCGCTAGAGTAACAGGTAATATGACCGATTTTATGAGTTTTCGAGTGCCGTCTTTAAGAAACGTTGAGTACACAGCGCCTTATGGAAGTTTCGGGCAGTTCGCTACTTTAAGGGATCTTTTAGACTATTTAGACAATGGTGTTTTAGAATCTGATAATCTAGACCCGATTTTTAAAGATAATGATAATAGGATAGCGCTTGATATACAGGAGAAAATAGCCCTTATATCTTTTATGAAAACATTGAGTGATAGTGAGTTTATTAAAAAGTAGAACAGACGTTTATGGCAGCTTTATAATGTGTGTTTCGTAAAGACCTTAGGTTTTAAGTGCTCTCTAATTTATAAATCAGTATCCTATAAAAACTAAAGCGTTTCCTTTAACCATTTAAAGAATTCATTTTGCCATACCAAAGCATTTTGGGGCTTAAGTATCCAGTGATTTTCATCAGGAAAATATAATAATTTACTTTTTATGCCTAGCAATTGCGCTGCTTGAAAAGCGCTTAAACCTTGTTCTATAGGAACACGATAATCTTTTCCGCCTTGAATGATTAAAATGGGAGTATCCCAATCTGAAACTTTAGTAATAGGGTTAAACGTGTTATATGTTTTTTGGGCTATTTTATTATTTTTATCCCAATATGGGCCACCAAAATCGTGATTTACAAAGAATAATTCTTCTGTGGTACCATACATACTACGCGTATCGAAAACGCCATCATGGGCGATAAAGGATTTAAAACGCTTATTATGGATGCCCGCTAAATAAAACACAGAATAACCTCCGTAACTAGCGCCAATAGCACCCATGCGATTTTTGTCTACATAGGGTTCTTTGGAAATATCATCAATGGCAGCCAGGTAGTCGTCCATTACTTGTCCGCCCCAATCCTTACTAATAGCTTGGTTCCATGCCGCCCCATGGCCAGGCATCCCCCGGCGGTTAGGCGCCACGACAATATAGCCTTGAGAAGCCATCAATTGGAAATTCCAACGATACGAATAAAACTGGGTTAATGCCGATTGCGGACCGCCTTGAGCATACAATAAAGTTGGGTATGTTTTGGAAGCATCAAAATTAGGAGGTAAAATAACCCAAACCAGCATATCCTTTCCATCTGTAGTCGTTACATAACGTTTTTCAACTTTTGGTAAATCGACACTTTTATATAAATCCTGATTAATATGGGTTAGGGCTTTAAAACGCTTGTTTTTTAAGTTATAACTAAAAATTTCCGCAGCATGGTTTATATCTGTTCGGGTAATGAATAAGGTGTTTTCTTTTTCTGCAATAAGACTAGTGATATCAAATTCACCCTTAGAAAGTTGTTCGACTACGGGAGCGATACGCGTTTTATCTGGATAATTCACTTTAAAAATCTGAATAGTACCATCAACAGGCGCAGTAAAATAAATCTCATGTCCATTTTCGGCCCATAAAAAAGTGTTTACTGTACCATCCCAATTTTCGGTTAGATTCTGCTTAACCCCCTGGTTTAAAACAACAATATCATTTTTGTCGCTTTCATAGCCATCGGTTTTCATTTGTAACCATGCCATGGCGCCTTTAGATGAAAACGCTGGATGGGTATCGTAACCAGCATTGTTCGCCGTTATGTTTTCTGTGGTTTTGGTCTCCAGGCTATATTTGTAAATATCAGTATTGGTACTGGTTGCGTATGCTTTGCCTTTCCGTTTTTTGCTTACGTAGTAAATGCTTTTACTATCTGGCGACCAAACATAATCTTCATCGCCACCAAAGGGACGCTGAGGTGTATGGTAAGGAGCATTTGGCATAACATCTATACCTAACTCATCCTTTGTTCCCACTTCTTTATAGCATAAGTGATTGTAGCTTCCATCATGCCAAGTATCCCAATGGCGATAGTCTAAATCTGAAAAAATATACACCTCACTTTTTTCTAAGTCTTTATATACATCTTTCCCTTTAATATCTTCAATATGAACCGTTTTGTGAAACAATTTATATTTCCCATCGGGGGAAATGTTCTTATCGGGAATGATAACCGCATCTTTTTCAACTTCTACGAGTGTACCACCTTCAATAGGTGTTTTGTAATATTTGGAGTCGAAATTATTGGCTACCATATTAGGTGTTTTTACTTCAAAAAACAGATAAGAACCATCTTTGTCTAGCCCCATTACGCTTAAACGTTGTACTTTCCAAAGGAGTTCGGGGGTTATTAATTGTTGTGCGAACATGAGATTACTCATTAATATTACATTTATAATTAGGAGTGCCTTTTTCATAAGAGGTGTATTTGATGTTTGGAATCATGTATTGTGAAGTCTTTTTTGATGTATGGGTTGCTGTTTTATATGAAAATCCATGTTTTTTAAAAGAGATTTTAAATGGCGGATAGTTTATAAAAAAAAAGCCTAAAAATCATAGATTTTTAGGCTTTTAATAGTCGGGGTGGCAGGATTCGAACCTGCGACCTCCGCGTCCCAAACGCGGCGCGATAACCGGGCTACGCTACACCCCGAAGTGGTTATCTGTTTTGGGAAATAAAAGACCTCCAAAACTGTGTGCAAATATAATTTTTTTTATACGATACCCCAACTTATATTTTGATTAATTTTTAAAAAATCTATATTTAAGCTTTATTAGATTTTAAAACGATTAAAAAGAGTGCGATTTTATTAATTAACAGCATAACATAACTACTTCATTTTGAAAACCATATTTTTTATCATCTATTTTTTTATAGGTCTATTGTATTCTCAGGCTCAACCATTTGTCTCCGGGAAAGTTATAGATAGCGAGAACGGTGCGTCAATTGCTAACGTGTCCATTAAAAAGATACAGGACAGTACGTTTCTAATTTCAGATAGCAATGGGAAGTTTAAAGCATATGGATTCGGGATTTATCGATTTTCAAAAATGGGATATAAAGAAAAGGAAGTCCGAATTTCAGATTCTAGCTTTATAAGGGTTCAGCTTCATTTAAATCCTTCGCAGTTAAATGAAGTTATTGTGAGTACAAACCATCTGCCGCAACAGCTAAAATATGCAAATACGACTATTGATATTGTTTCTTCAAAAGACATAGAACGTGGTAACAGTATTAATGTCGTTGATATTATAAATAGAGTGCCCAGTGTTTTTATGCAATCTGGGGCGTTAAACACCAATAAAATAGCCATTAGAGGGATTGGTTCCCGAAACTTATATGGAACGTCAAAAATTAGAGCGTATTTTCAAGATATTCCACTAACCTCGGGTAATGGGGAAACCACTATTGAAGATTTTGAGTTGGCTTCTATCTCGCGGTTCGAAATAATTAAAGGCGCCGGGTCTAGTATTTACGGTGCGGGTTTAGGAGGCACCATACATATAAGGCCTCAACGTGCATATGTAAATCAAACGGCCATACAAAGTGATTTGTCTATGGGGTCTTTCGGGTTAATGAAGGGGGTTTTAAATGTAAATCACGGCTCTGTAAAGCATAGTTTTAGAGCCGTTTATAGTAATACACATAGCGATGGCTACAGAGATAATAATACATACGACCGACAAAGTTTTACGATAAATACCAATCATTTTCTGAATGATAAAAATGAGATTACCGTGTTGGCCAGTTATGTAGGTTTAAAGGGGTTTATACCCAGTTCTATTAATGAAAACGCTTATCTAAACACGCCTAAGTCGGCTGCATTTACCTGGGCGCAGTCTAAAGGCTATGAGGACGCACAACGTGGTGTTTTAGGTTTTTCCTGGAACCATGAATTCAATAACAGTCTTAAGCAAGCAACCAGTGTTTTCACATCGTTTAAAGATGCTTATGAACCCAGACCTTTTGATATCCTTACCGAAAACACAGTAGCAGCTGGGATTAGAAGCCGTCTGTTAGGCGTTAAGGATAAGCTACATTGGACACTTGGTGGCGAGTTTTTTAAAGATGTTTACAAATCGAGGAATTTTGAGAACCTGTACCAAAACTATCCTTTAGGTACGGGTAGTGTTGAAGGGGATAAATTTTCAGACTTAAAAGAAAACCGAAGCTATTACAACTTGTTTTTTGAAGTAAATTATCAGTCTTCAGAAAAAACCACATGGTCTTTGGGGTTGAATTTTAATAAAACGTCTTATGATTTGTATGACAGGGTTTTAATAGATGCTAAGCCAGACCAGTCTGGGGCTTATGATTTTAAAGCCATGCTATCACCAAAATTCGGAATATCTCACGTGTTTACCAAAAACATAAGTATTTACTCTAATATAAGCCATGGGTTTTCACCTCCAACAACTGCCGAAACCTTGTTGCCCGATGGTTTAATTAATACGGATATAAAACCAGAAACAGGTTGGAACTTTGAAGTGGGTACCCGAGCAACCTTTATTGATAATCGCCTACAACTTAACGTAGCTTTGTATAAGTTGGCCATTCGAAATCTTTTGGTGGCACGAAGAGTGGGCAACGATCAATTTATTGGAGTTAATGCAGGAAAAACTGCGCATAACGGTTTAGAACTTGTTTTAAAGCACCAATGGTTACAAAAAGAGGCGGTGGTATTAAACCATTATATGGCTTACACACTCAACGATTTTAAGTTTAAAGACTTTATCGACGATGGAACTAATTTTTCTGGTAATAAACTAACGGGGGTTCCTGCAAGTGTATTGCATACAGGGCTGGATTTGGATACAGCTCTAGGGGTTTATGCAACCATTAACTATCAATATGTTGGGCGTATGCCTATAACAGACAGCAATTCGCTTTTTACTAGTGCCTATAATTTAACAAATTTAAAGTTAGGATATAAACAGAGCATTAACAAAAATCTAAAATTAAATGCTTATTTTGGTTTGGATAATTTGTTTAACGAGCAGTATGCGTCTCAAATTCTTATTAATGCAACAGGTTTTGGAGGAACTGCTCCTAGGTATTATTATCCTGGAAACCCAACAAATTATTACACAGGAATTAATATAAGTTATATGTTTTAACTAATTTTATAAAAAAAACCATGAAACATCTTCATTTTGTATTGATTTTAATATCGTGTTATGCCTGCGCACAACAGGCAGAATCTGAAATAAAAGCAGAAACGCCACAAGTGGAAACGTATACCACGGAACTTGTTATTTCAGAATTAAATATTCCATGGGGTATGGCATTTCTTCCAGACGGGAGCATGTTGGTTACCGAAAAAGCAGGCGAGCTGATTCATTTTAAGAATGGAGAAAAAAAACGAATTGAAGGGCTTCCTGAAATTTATGTACGGGGTCAAGGAGGTTTAATGGACATTCATTTGCATCCAGACTACGAAACAAATGGATGGATCTATATGTCTTACGCTGCTGCGGAAGGGGAAGGTGATGGGGGCAATACGACCCTCATGCGAGCCAAGCTAAAAGATAATAAATTGGTAGAAAAGCAACAGTTGTATAAAGCCAGCCCAAATTCTAAAAAGGGACAGCATTTCGGTTCGCGTATAGCGTTTGATAATGATGGTTACCTATATTTTTCTATTGGCGATCGCGGCGATCGAGACTTAAACCCCCAAGATATTACCCGAGATTGTGGTAAGATTTACAGGTTGCATGACGACGGAACAATCCCAGTGGATAATCCTTTTGTACATTCAGAGCATGCTAAAAAGGCTATTTATAGTTACGGACACCGAAATCCGCAAGGTTTAGTGAAAAATCCCGAAACAGGAGCGATTTGGTCTCACGAACACGGCCCACAAGGGGGAGACGAAATTAATATCATCCAGAAAGGAAAAAACTACGGATGGCCTGTTATATCTTACGGTATAAATTATAGCGGAACCTCTTTTACAGATATTACAGAAAAAAAAGGCATGGAGCAACCTGTTTTCTATTGGGTACCTTCTATAGCTCCAAGTGGCATGGCATTTGTAAGTTCCGATAAATACCCCGAATGGAGTGGTAGCTTATTAGTGGGGGCACTTAAATTTCAATATTTAGAACGTCTTGTTTTAGAAAAAGGAAAAGTTGTTAAACGGGAAAAACTAATGGAAAAAGCAGGTCGTATAAGGAATGTGGTTCAGGCTCCAGATGGTTATATTTATGTAGCGGTTGAGGGTAAGGGCATCGTTAAAATTATACCTAAAAATTAAAAAAAAACAGTAAACATGAAATTACTTTTGCTAACACTTGTTGTTTCCTTTTCATTTATAAATGCAAGCTATTCTCAAGAAAATGCTTTAGCATCAAGTCTTGCAAGGGGAGAGGAGATTTATGTCGATTTTTGTGTAACATGCCACTTGCCAAATGGAAAAGGGGTCGCAGAAATATACCCGCCATTAGCACAATCAGATTATCTTATCAAAAACAGAAAGGCTAGTATTAAGGCTATTAAGTATGGTTTAAGTGGAGACATTATTGTTAACGGCAAACCATACAATGGCACTATGGCACCTTTGGGGTTAAGCGATGATGAAGTGGCAGATGTTATGAATTATATCACTAACAGTTGGGGCAATAAAAATACAAAAATGATTACAGAAAACGAGGTTTCGGAAATTGAAAAATAAGAAGTATCGCAAGCTTAAAGCCTGACATTTTGATTAACTTTGCAAGCTGTTGATCAATAAACAATAATCATGCTTATTATAGGGATTGCTGGAGGCACGGGGTGTGGTAAAACCACCGTTGTAAATCACATTATGGACGAATTGCCCAATGGAGAAGTAGGACTTATTTCTCAAGATTCTTATTATAATGATTTGTCTTATTTAAGTTTAGACGCACGATCTGAAATGAATTTCGATCATCCCGATGCCATTGATTTTAAATTACTGGTCAAGCATTTAAAAGATTTAAAGAAAGGCAAATCGATAGGGCAACCGATGTATGATTTTGTTGCACACAATAGAACAGATAAAACCCTTTTAACGCATCCTAAAAAAGTAATGCTTGTTGAAGGAATTTTAATATTGACCCATCCCGAATTAAGGGATATGTTTGATATCAAATTATTTGTAGATACTGATAGCGACGAGCGTTTAATCCGCCGCTTAAAACGCGATATATCCGATCGGGGTAGAAACTTAGACGATGTGTTAACCCGTTATCAAAGCACTTTAAAGCCTATGCACGATCAATTTATTGCGCCTACTAAAGTATTTGCAGATATGATTGTCCCTAATAATAAATATAATATGGTGGCGATAGACATTATTCGGAATATTATAACTCAAAAACTATAAATGGCTCCAGTTTTTAATAAAAAAAAGATTTTTAAACCCTTTAAAAATGTGTTTGTCCTTATGCTGACATTGTTTGTGATTTGGATGTTGTTTTTCGATGCTAATTCCTGGCTTATCCATCACGAGCTGAACAACAATATAGAGGCCCTGAACAATGAGAAGACTTATTATGAAAAAGAAATAGAAAAGGATAAGAAAGCACTTAAAAAATTAACGACAGAAGAAGGCTTGGAAAAATTTGCCCGAGAGTATTATTATATGAAACGGGAAAATGAAGAAATTTTTATTATTGAATACGAAGACAGTATTAATCTAAACAAATAATGGATAATTCCCTTTTTGATGCTTTTGATGCGGTTTCTGGAAAACAATGGAAACAAAAAATACAGTTCGACTTAAAGGGGGCCGACTATAACAGCACGCTCATTTGGGAAAGTCATGAGGGAATTGCTGTAAAACCATTTTATACTGCGGAGGACCTTAATGCGCAATCAAGTACGTGCTACTCTAAAAGAACGGGATGGAACGTTTGTCAACCCATATATGTGGCCGATGCTGCTAGATCTAATAAAAAAGCCTTAATTAGCATAGAAAAAGGGGCCGATAGCATTTTATTTATACTGCCTTCCGAAAGTATTTCAATAGAAGACCTTTTGATAGGGATAGATTTAAACACGAGTTCTGTATATTTCGAACTGCAATTTTTATCTTATGAATATGTTCAAAAGATAATGACTTATCAACACGGGCACGGGGTGAAAACGGGCTCTCATAACATCCATATTTCAACAGATATTATTGGGCATCTTTCAAAAAATGGTAATTGGTTCAATACTTTAAATGATGACTTTCAGGTGTTTGTAGCTATTGTTCAAGCTACCAAGAGTTTTAATGTTAATATGGCGCTTTATCAAAATGCGGGAGCTAATATGGTGCAACAATTGGCCTATGCTCTGGCGCATGCCAATGAGTATTTGAATGTTCTTGATAAAAAGCTTAGTGCACAAGATTCAAAACACCAGATATCTTGCACATTTCATGTGGCCGTAGGAACAAACTATTTTTTTGAAATTGCTAAATTAAGAGCATTGCGTTTGCTTTGGAATACCTTAGCCTCAGAATACCATATAGATACGGTTTGTCATATGATAGCGACTCCAACCAAACGAAACAAAACACTGTATGACTATAATACCAATTTGCTTCGCACGACAACCGAGTGTATGAGCGCTGTGGTTGGAGGGGCAGATACGATTATTAACTTAGCTTTTGATAGTGTGTATCATAAAACCAATGAGTTTTCAGAGCGTATTGCACGAAACCAATTGCTTATTTTAAAACATGAAAGCCATTTTGATAAAGTGGATAATCCTGCAGATGGGGCTTATTATATAGAAACCTTAACCCAGCAATTGGCAGAGAAAGCACTTTTGTTATTTAAAGAAATAGAATTAAGTGGAGGGTTTCTAAAGCAATTGAAAGTAGGGACCATTCAAAGAAAGATAAAAGAAAGTGCAGCTAAAGAGCAAAAACAGTTTGATGAAGGAGAAGAGGTTTTAGTGGGAAGCAATAAATACATAAACCCAACAGATGTTATGAAAGCTAAAATAGAACTGTATCCATTTGTGAAAATAAAATCAAGGAAAACCTTAATAGAGCCTATTATAGAAAACCGGTTGTCGGAAACTTTAGAGCAAAAACGATTAAAAAAGGAAGCTTAAAATAAGTAGGGTAATGGCAAGAAAAAATCTTCAACATATAAAATTGAAATCAGAAATTGAAATCCAGGACAAAAATGATTCTGGTTTTCAGGTTGTTGATAATATGATGCTGAAGAAAAGCTATTCAAAGCATGATATTGAAAATTTAAATCATCTTAATTTTGTTGCAGGTATCGCGCCTTATTTACGTGGGCCTTACAGCACCATGTATGTGCAGAGGCCTTGGACAATTCGTCAGTATGCCGGGTTTTCTACAGCAGAAGAGAGTAATGCCTTTTATAAACGCAATTTAAAAGCAGGCCAAAAAGGCCTTTCTGTTGCTTTTGATTTGGCAACCCACCGCGGCTACGATAGCGATCATGAGCGTGTGGTTGGCGATGTAGGGAAAGCTGGTGTCGCTATAGATTCTGTTGAAGATATGAAACTGCTTTTTGATCAGATTCCACTGGATCAAATAAGTGTGTCCATGACCATGAATGGGGCAGTACTTCCTATTATGGCATTTTATATTGTGGCAGCAGAAGAGCAAGGCATAAAGCCAGAACACTTGGAAGGCACGATTCAAAATGATATTTTAAAGGAGTTTATGGTGCGTAACACTTATATTTACCCACCTTCGCCTTCAATGAAAATCGTTTCGGATATTTTCGTTTATACCAGTAAGCTTATGCCTAAATTTAATAGTATAAGTGTTTCTGGATACCATATGCAAGAAGCAGGTGCCACAGCGGATATTGAATTAGCTTACACGCTGGCAGATGGTTTAGAATATATACGGAAAGGACTGGAGTCTGGATTAGATATCGATGTCTTTGCGCCTAGACTATCGTTTTTCTGGGGCATTGGCATGAATCATTTTACGGAAATAGCCAAATTGCGTGCGGCAAGGATGTTGTGGGCAAAAATGATAAAACCCTTCAAACCCAAAAACGAAAAAACGTTAATGTTGCGAACCCATTCCCAAACTTCTGGTTGGAGTTTAACGGAACAAGACCCTTTTAATAACATTGCAAGAACTTGTATTGAGGCATCCGCAGCAGTATTTGGCGGGACACAATCTTTGCATACCAATGCGCTGGATGAAGCTATTGCTTTGCCTACAAATTTCTCTGCACGTATAGCACGAAACACACAGCTTGTTCTTATAGAAGAAACTAAAATCTCCAAAACGATAGACCCTTGGGCAGGAAGTTTTTATGTGGAGCGCCTAACCCATGATTTAGCACAAAAAGCATGGAAGCTAATTAAAGAAATTGAAGAATTGGGAGGAATGACCAAAGCTATTGAAGCGGGTATACCGAAAATGAGAATTGAAGAAGCTTCAGCTAAAAAACAAGCACGGATCGATTCTAATGTGGATGGTATCGTGGGGCTTAATAAGTATGTGTTGGACGAAGAGCGGCACATGGCAACACTAGAGGTTGATCATGAAAGGGTTTTAAAAACACAGCTAGAAAGATTAACGAGGTTAAAAGCAACCCGTAACCATGAAAAAGTAGAAAAAGCACTTTTTAATTTAACGGAAGCTGCAAAAATGGCATTAAACACTAATTCTTCTAATTCTAAAACACCCCCAAAAACAGATTTAAAAGACTTATGTTTGACGCGTAATAGAAATTTATTAGCTTTAGCAGTAGAGGCCGCTCGTGAACGGGCTACCTTAGGTGAAATAAGTAGGGCATTAGAAATGGTTTTCGGGCGTTATAAAGCAGATATAAAATCATGCTCGGGTGTGTATAGTAAAGAAATTAAAAACGACCGCACATTTATAAAAGCTCAAGAGCTAGCAGATGTTATCGCTGAACAAGAAGGAAGACGCCCTCGTATTATGATTGCCAAACTAGGACAAGATGGGCATGATAGGGGAGCCAAAGTAGTGGCAACTGGTTTTGCAGATGTAGGCTTTGATGTGGACATTGCACCACTGTTTCAAACCCCAAAAGAGGTTGCAAAACAAGCGGTGGAAAATGATGTGCATGTTTTGGGAATATCATCTTTAGCAGCGGGGCATAAAACGTTAGTGCCAGATGTTATAAAGGAACTAAAAAAATATAATCGTGAGGACATCTTGGTAATTGTGGGAGGTGTAATCCCTAAACAAGATTATCTGTTTTTATTCAATGCTGGAGTAACGGCTGTGTTTGGTCCAGGAACAAAAGTAAGTCAAACCGCTATTACTGTTTTAGAGATATTGAGAGCTAATTAATTTCTTAATATTTGAATGTTTAATTAACTAATATTTAATTCGGATAAATTTGTCTGTTTTAAAATATTGTGATATTTTTGTATTAAATTAAAAATAAGATATGTTTTCAAAAGCTTGCGAATACGGAATTAAGGCAACGATATTTATCGCAACCAAATCTTATGAAGGGATACGGGTTAGCCCGAAAGAAATTGCCCAAGAAATAAATTCGCCACAAGCGTTTACAGCTAAAATATTACAAGCCTTGGTAAAGCACAACGTTGTTAATTCTGTAAAAGGGGCGTATGGTGGTTTCGAAATCGATGTTAAAGATATTAGCCATATTAAATTATCACAAATCGTGAATGCTATTGATGGCGACAGTATTTATAAAGGCTGTGGCCTTGGATTGGAAAAATGTGATGAAAACCATCCATGCCCCGTACATTATAAATTTAAAGGTGTTCGAGATGAACTTAAATATATGCTTGAAAATACAAATCTAGAAGAATTGGCAAAAAACATTACATCTGGCACATCTTTTTTGAAAATTTAAAAAAAAATTTGACTATAAATAGGATAAAAACATCCGAAATAAACAACACTATGGAAACATTAAATAAAGGCGCTCAAAAACAAATAGGGCATTTCGTAGCAGACGATTTTAGAACTGCAGCAGTATTTAGTAACTACGGTATCGATTTTTGCTGTAAAGGACACAGAACTATCGAAGAAGTTTGTGATAAAAAGGGAATAGATACAAATGAATTGCTGAATAAATTAGAGGCAGCCGTAAATTCGAATGCAAACCAGTCGATAGACTATAAATCATGGCCTTTAGATTTATTGGCAGATTATGTCGAGAAAAAACATCACCGCTATGTAGAGGAAAAAACGCCGGTATTACGCCAGTTTTTAGATAAGTTGTGCAAAGTACATGGCGAAAGACATCCAGAGTTATTTGAAATCAATGAGTTGTTTACCGGTTGTGCCGGAGAACTGGCGGCTCACATGAAAAAGGAAGAGCTTATTTTATTTCCGTTTGTTAAAAAAATGGTTGCTGCCAACTTAAATAGAAGCGCTATAGAAGCTCCTCATTTTGGAACTGTTGGAAACCCTATAGCGATGATGATGGAAGAACATGAAAATGAAGGCGAACGTTTTAGAAAAATTGCAGAGTTAACAAATAACTATAATCCGCCTGCAGATGCTTGTAATACTTACAGAGTTACATTTGCTATGTTAGAGGAGTTTGAAAAAGATTTACACTTGCACATTCATCTGGAAAATAATATTTTATTCCCAGAAGCTATTAAGCTAGAACAACAGTTCAGTTAAACTTATTTAGAAAATAAGAAATGCTTAGCATCTATTTTTGTATTTTTAAATTCCAGAAGACGTAGCGCTTCTGGAATTTTTTATTCAGGAAATAAGCTTTAACATCTCTATCTTTTGAAAAGACCTATACATGCAGAAAAAACTTGTTTTAACGTGCTTATTTAATTTTTTAATTGCAGCCTTAATGGGTTTGGTGTTGCGTTATTCGTTTATTGGTACCATTCAGTTCAATTATCGGTTTTTAATACATGCACATTCGCATATTGCCATGTTGGGGTGGTTATACTTAATGCTTTATGCGCTTATTGTACACCATTTTGTTCCAGAAAAAAAACCTGTTTATAATCGCTTATTTTGGGTTACAGAATTTGCAGTAATCGGGATGATGCTTAGCTTTCCTTTTCAAGGTTATGCAGCAATTTCTATATCATTTTCAACCTTGCATATTTTATGTAGCTACTACTTTGTGTACCTTATATGGAACGACTGTAAAACAGAATCGGTAGTTACCGAATATTTATTAAAAACGGCACTGTTGTTTATGGTGCTGTCTACTTTTGGGGTTTGGTGTTTGGGGCCTGCGGTATCGATGCTGGGGCAAGCATCGGCATTTTATCAAACAGCGATTCAGTTTTTTTTACATTTTCAATTTAATGGTTGGTTTTTAATCGCAGTAATCGCTATTTTTTTCCATGTTTTAAGACTTAAAGATTCAAAACAGTTTAGGCTTTTCTTTAAACTTTTAATTGTTTCTACCGTATTGACTATGGCATTGCCTGTGTATTGGTTCTCTCCGCACATATTGTTACTATGGATCAATGGTATTGGAACCTTGATTCAATTATATGCCTTGTTGCTTTTTTTAAAGCTTATAAAACCTTATCCCCTTCAACTCTATAAAAAAAACTCAAAGCTCACTATTTACATATATAGTTTTGCTGTTTTTTGTTTTATTTTAAAAACGGTGTTACAGTCTTTTTCTTTAATACCAGAGATAGCAGCTATTGCTTATCAGCACCGAAACTTAGTAATCGGTTTTATCCATTTAATCATGTTGGGGGTTATTACAGGTTTTCTATTTGGTTTTCTGTTGCAAAGCAGATTGGTTACCTTTAACCTCTTATTGTCCCTCGGGATTTTTATTTTTATTCTAGGTTTTATAGCAACAGAGTTGCTCTTAATCGTTCAAGGCGCTATGTTTTACTTTGGAATGGGGATTGTGCCGAGCTATTATTTGTTGTTATTCCTATTTAGCATATTATTACCTTTAGGAATAGCGTTCATTATTATTAATATTTTAAAAACAAAAACACATGTCCGATAAAAAACCTCAAAAACGTCATAAAGCATTACAGCCTTTAAGTCGAGAACATCACCATGGTTTGCTCTTGTCCTGGAAAATTCGTTCTGGATTTAGCAAAAACATAGCGCCCGAGCGTATAAAGCGTTATGCAGATTGGTTTTATGAAAATCATTTAATACCACATTTTAAAATTGAAGAAGCACATATTTTTACTATTTTAAACGATGACCATGAGCTGGTTAAACGGGCTTTGGCAGACCATAGGCGCTTAAAACGTTTGTTTACAGAAGAAAGTGACGATATTAAAAGATTAAGTAAAATAGAAGAAGAACTAGATAAACATATTCGTTTTGAAGAGCGCGTGCTATTTCCAGAAATACAAAAAATAGCTACAGAAAATCAGTTGGCTCTAATTGAAGAGGTACATCAAGAGCATGATTTCGTAGATAATATTGAGGATGAATTTTGGAAATAAAGGTATTTTAGTATAGGCAGCCCTACCATGAACGTTTTGCAATTATAATTAACATCGATTTGTTTTTTATATGAGTTTTTTGTTTTTTACAGTTAAAATTAACATGATTCAGAACATGCTTCTACTCTTTAAAATTCTAATTTTAGAGCATGGAAGGAATAAAGAATTTTGATGTATTTGTTATAGGCACGGGTACTGCCGGACAATTAGTGGCTAAGGCCTGTGTAGAAGCAGGGTTAACAGTAGCAATAGCCGATAACCGTGAGTATGGTGGTACTTGCGCCAATAGGGGCTGCGACCCTAAGAAGTTGCTTTTAGGACCTACGGAAGTTTTTCAGATGAGCCATAATCTTGGAGGTAAAGGCATAGCTAAAAACCCAAAGTTAGATTGGAAAAAACTTCAAAAATTTAAAAAAACTTTTACTAAAAAAATACCAGCATCAACAGAGGCTAAATTAAAGGGTTTGGGTATTGAAATGTATCATCAATCGCCTAAATTTTTAGGTTCCAATACACTTTCTGTAGAAGGCAAAACCATTCAGGCCAAAAAAATTGTAATAGCAACTGGTCAGGTTTCTAGAACTTTAAATATAAAAGGTGAAGAGTTTTTAAAAACGAGTGATGATTTTCTTGAATTAAAAAAACGGCCTAAAAGTATCTTGTTTTTAGGTGCGGGATATATTGGTTTGGAGTTTGCTCATATAGCGGCGCGATTTGGATGTAAAGTCACGATTCTAGAACAAGGTGCCCATGCCCTTAATGCATTCGATCAAGATTTGGTTTCAGAATTGGTAAAAGCATCTAAAGCTTTAGGTATTGAATTTATTTATAATGCTGAGGTTTTGGAATTGGAAAAATTGAATAAAAATTATAAAGTACACTACAAAAGTGGAGCGCGAAATAAAACAATTAAAGCCCGTATGGTTTTTAATACCACAGGAAGGGTTCCTGCTATAGAGGATTTAGCTTTGGAAAAAGGGCTAGTTGCTTTTACAGAAGCGGGTGTAAAAGTGAATGCCTATATGCAAAATACGGAAAATCCAGATGTTTATGCTTGTGGCGACGTTGCAGACCATAGTTTGCCGCTTACACCGTTGTCCGTTTCAGAGTCTATTATTGTTGCAGACAATATTATTTATGGAAATAAAACAAAAATAGAAACACCAGAGGTGCCTTCTGTAGTATTTACGCTTCCCAACCTTGCTACGGTGGGGCTTTCAGAATTTGAAGCCAAAAAACGCTATAAAAATGTAATCGTAAATTATCAATCAGTACCGCATTGGTATAATGCAAAGCGTATAGGAGAGCGTCATTATGCTTATAAAGTGTTGTTAAACGAACGTACAAATCAAATAGTAGGTGCGCATCTTTTAGGGCCGCATGCTGGAGAAACAATTAATTTATTTGCTATGGCAATACACATGAAATTAACCGCAAATGATCTTAAAAAAATGATTTTCACATACCCTTCGTGGACTAATGATATAAAAAGCATGCTTGCAGTATGACGGATCACGACTCTTCAGAAAAATTTAAAATACGGCATTTGCCTGCTCTTATAAAAGATACGTATGTCGCTTGGGATGCCAATCAACCTTTTAGGCTTAGTGCAGTAATAGCGTACTATGCTGTGCTTTCTTTACCGGGTTTACTGGTTATTATCATTAATGTTGTAGGATCGGTATGGGGGGTGGATATCGTTCAAGGTAAATTAACCAATGAAATTTCGGGTGCTTTAGGAAGTGATGCTGCAGAATCCATCAAAACCATGATGATTGAAACCCAAAATAATGATAAAAGTACACTGGCTACCATATTGGGTATCGGCACCTTAATTTTTGGCGCAACAGGGGTGTTTTATCATTTACAACTTTCTCTTAATGAGATTTGGGAAATCTCACCAGACACATCCAAAGGTTTTTTAAAGATGATGTTAGATCGGGCCAGAAGTTTTGCCTTTATTTTAGCCATTGGTTTTCTTTTACTTGTAAGTTTTATTATCACAACCGTTATATCCACATTGAACGATTATATAAGAACCTTCCTACCTGAGGTTATCATTTATATTGCTTTTATTATCGATATAGTTGTCTCTATAAGTATTATAACGGTATTATTTGCCCTATTGTTTAAATATTTACCTGATGTAAAAATTAGATGGAAAACGGTTTGGATCGGTGCCTTTATTACTTCTATCTTATTTGTGCTAGGTAAGTTTTTACTTGGTATTTATTTTGGTAAGGCGAGTCCAGGAACAACATATGGCGCAGCAGGTACCATTGTGCTTATATTATTATGGGTGTCTTATTCATGTTTAATTTTGTTTTTTGGAGCAGAATTCACTTGGGTCTATTCAAAAAGATATGGCTTGGGTATAAAATCCAGTTACAAAACGGATAAGAAAGAAGAAGCCTAATCTTTAATTTTCCCCTTTTAAGTCTTGTGCAACAAACTCTTTTTATTATAAAAAAAAACACCTCAATTTTAAAAATTGAGGTGCGAATATAAATTGAATTATAAAATAATAAAATGGATTCTACCATTCTTTAATTTCTCTTTCCAAGTCTTCTTTTGTCTTTCCTGTTTTTTCTTGGAGTCTTCCTAACATTTCATCAAATTTACCTTCTGCAAAAGTGGTGTCGTCATCAGTAAGACTTCCATATTTTTGTTTAAACTTTCCTTTTACTTGGTTCCATTTGCCTTCTAACTGTTCTTTGTTCATAATTTTTAGATTTATACCTATCATAAAAAGATAGATGATTAAACGTCTTTTTTTTCTTTGTACTATTTCAAAACTAAGATATATCCGCTCTTGTTCTTAGTCTTATTAAATCAGATATTAACCCATTTAGGGAGGTCTTGTTTTTGTGTAAATTAATTGTAAAGGAGTTTTTTAAGCAGTAAAGGACGGTTCTTTAATGGTACCAATACCATTAATTTTATCATGGAATGGATTAAGAACTCATATGATCGTATTGTATTTTTATTTCAAAATAAAACCTTATGCCTGATAATAGAATAAAAAACGAAGCACAATACGAGGCCTTGCGTAATCAGGGCTATAGTAAAGAAAAATCTGCTCGAATAGCAAATACGCCAGATGCAGGAAAAAAAGGAGGAAAAGCAAAGCCTTATGAAGATTGGACAAAAAAAGAGCTTTACGCACAAGCTAAAAATGTGGGTATAGAAGGCCGCTCTAAAATGGATAAAGCGACACTTATTAAAGCTTTAAGAAGCAACTAAAGGTTTTGTAATCATAAAAACGACTATAATAGCAGGGTATTATTGCATCTGAACTAATAATTTATTTGTTAGCATTAATAACATGGCTATAGATGAAGTAGTTTTATATAAAATTTTCTTAAGGGTTAGAAGCTGTATTTATTCTAATCTAGACAATAAAAATAGGTGTAAAAAATGACAGAAGGAGAGCAACTTAGATTAGATAATATAGCGAATACAGAACATGATATTTTTGCGCTTTTAAGACAGCGCTATAGTCCTAGGGTGTTTAAAAGTGAAACTATAGATAAAAACCATTTAAATCAGCTTTTTGAGGCTATAAGATGGTCTGCTAGTTCAAATAATTTACAACCTTGGCGCTTTATTTACGCAGAAAAAGGAACAGATGCTTACCAAGCTATTTTTGATTGTTTAAGCGATTTCAATAAAACATGGGCTAAAAATGCACCACTTTTAATGTTAACGGCTTATAAGGAGAAAACAGATGATGGAAAAGAAAACTTTCACGCCCTTCACGATTTAGGACTTGCTTTGGGTAGTATGGCTGTGCAGGCGCAATATATGGAAATTGCTTTGCACCATATGGCAGGGGTAGATTGGAAAAAAGCACAAGCTGTTTTTAGTGTTCCAGAAGGCTACCATATTGCCACTGCTGTGGCGATGGGGTATTATGGAGGAGAGCTTAAAGACTTACCAGAAGCCTTAAGGGATCAAGAAACTGAACAACGTAAAAGGATGCCTTTAAAGGAATTTGCTTTTAAAGAAAGCTGGAATGGTAGAAGTGCATCATATTAATAAAAAGATTATGAAAATTGGAATTATAGGAAGTGGAAATATAGGGGGAAATCTTGGAAAGCATTGGGCAAAAGCAGGACATCAAGTGCTTTTTTCGTCACGACATCCAAAAAGTCTAAATAGTTTGGTGAAAGAAGCAGGAGAGAATGCCACAGCCGTAAGTGTTACAGATGCTTTCGAATCGGAAGCAGATGTGTATGTGCTGGCGGTACCCTTTAAGGCTCTAGATGAGATTGCCGAACAATTTGCGGGCGAATACGGTAATAAAGTTATAATTGATGCCACAAACCCTTACCCCGAACGAGACGGGGAAGTAGCTGAAAAGGTAAGAAAAGCAAACTATAATGCTTCTGAATATACAGCTATGAAATTTTCTACAGCAAGTACGGCTAAGGCCTTTAATACCATTTATGCAGAGCATTTGCGGGATGGTGCCTTTCGGGAGTCCAATAAGATAAGCATCCCTTTTGCTGCTCAGGATCAAGCAAGCAAGGCCTTAACGAAGCGGCTTATAGAAGATATTGGTTTTGATGCACTGTATGTAGGAAACCTGTCAGACTCAAATATTATGGATCCTAATCAAGCTATTTATGGCAAATCTCTCAAACAAAAAGAACTGAAAGCTTTGGTAGATGCCACAAAACCATACGGATTATAAACTGTTTTTTTAGATTGAAAGTGTATAACGTGAGTCATTAGCCTAGATGGCGTCTTGTTTTTATTTTTCATTACCATAGGTGCACTGTATATCTATAACAATACGTTTTATGAGTTGGGAAATTATTTTGATGTTTATAATCCTACTAAGCACAGTAGTGTGTTTTATTTTTGAAATTTTTCCTGTCGATAAAGTCGCTTTCCTTATTGTCGTCTCCCTTATCTTATTAGGTTTGGTTTCACCAGAAGAAGGCATTAGTGGTTTTTCAAATAATGCGACTATTACGGTGTTGGCGCTCATGATATTAGCTGTAGCTATGGAGGAGAATGGCGTAATACATTGGCTTACCTCTGGTATGGGCAAGATTAAGGCTTTGCCGCTATTAGTTATGGCTCCTATTTTTATGTTTGTTACTGCAAGTATTTCTGCTTTTATTAGCACTACAGCAGTGGTGATTGTTTTTATCAAAATGATAAATCAGCTTTCGGAGAAATACAACATACCACAGTCTAAACTACTACTGCCTATTTCTTTTGCTGGTATTTTAGGAGGATCTTGTACCTTAATGGGGACTTCCACAAATTTGATAGTCAATTCCGTGTCTACAAATTTAGGGGCAGAAAAATTGGGGTTTTTCGAGTTTTCAATTTTAGGGTTAATCTTTCTTGGAATTTCTATAGTCTATCTTACCATTGCTTTGCATTGGTTGCCTTGGGGAACAGATAAGACCTTGAACCAAGACTATAAAATAGAAAACTATATTACTAAAGTTCGCGTAAGTGAAGATTCCGATTTAATAGGGAAAAAAATTGAAGATAGTTTTTTATATAACAATCCAGAAGTATCTATTTTGAAATTAACCCGGAGTGGGCATACTCATAACTCACCGGGAAAATACATTGCTTTAAAAGTGGACGATGAGTTGCTGCTTATGTGTAATTTGGAAGCTTTAGCCCGTATCAATAAATCCGAAAGCTTAACCATTCAGGATAGTGGCGCTACCTCAGATGAGATAGAAAATGATGAAAATAGTGATACTGAAAATGAAAACAAAGCAGATAACGATAAGCCCCAAGGCTTTGATCAACGTGTTTTTGTAGAGCTGCTTATGCTCCCGGGCGCTTCTTTATTAGGAAAAACCCTAGGGAACTTAAGAGGGTTTATGTTACAGGATGTTATCCCTATTGCTATTAAAAAAAGAAAAACGCTGGTTAACAATCATGAAAGAATGGTGCGCAGTAGTAAAAACCGTTTAAAGTTAAAAGCTGGCGACCGTTTGTTGGTAGAAATTTCAAAAGAAAAATTATATGCATTAGATTCTATGGAGAACGTCGTGGTGCTTCAGGAGTTTAACGAACTTAATCACAATTCTAAATTAAAACGATATTTTTCTTTGTTCATATTATTGCTTGTAATTGCTCTAGCGGCTTCAGGTTTATTATCTATTATGGTAAGTGCCTTAACGGGAATATGTCTATTGTTAGTTACCAAAAACCTAGATTTAAATACCGTTTATAAAAAAGTTAACTGGCAGATTTTTTTCTTATTGGCGGGTATGATTCCTTTAGGTGTGGCCATGCATAATACGGGTGCAGATGTTTGGATATCCGAAAAACTACTAGGTTTTTTAAACGGGCAGCCACATTATGTGATTATTGGAACTCTTTTTTTAGTCACCATGCTTATGAGTGGTGTGGTTAGTAACAACGCAACAGCTATAATTATGACGCCTATAGCTATTTCTGTAGCACAGGGTATGGGTTTGGATTTTAAGCCTTTTATCCTGGCCATTATGTTTGCTTCAAATTTCAGTTTCTTTACACCTGTAGGGTATCAAACCAATACTCTAGTGTATGCTATAGGCAATTACCGCTTTAAGCATTTCTTATGGATAGGAGGTTTCCTGAGTCTCATATTATGGTTAACGGCCACTTTTTTGCTAACCAGAATGTTATAAATCTTAAATATGGATACTAAGTTTTCGATAGAAGATGCTATAGATAAATTATGGTATAAATTGGACGGCTGGATGGATGCTATCATCTTAAGACTGCCTAATATTGCCCTGGCTATATTAATTATGGTCCTGTTTTACTTTATTGCTCGTGGCATTAGAAGTGTTTTGCGAAAGGTCTTACTGTTGCATATCACTCAGAAATCCATACAGGACATCCTTTCAAAAATAATATTTGTGATGGTTATTTTGATAGGTTTTTTTGTGTCACTTGGGGTGTTAGATCTTAATAAAGTGTTAACAAGTGTACTGGCTGGAGCAGGAGTAATTGGTCTAGCGGTAGGTTTGGCGCTTCAAGGCACCTTAAGTAATACGGTTGGAGGCGTAGTATTGTCTTTTATGCCCAAAATTCGTATTGATGATTATATCGAAATTAATGATATAAAAGGATTTGTATCAGAAATAAGCTTGCGTAACATAACGTTACTAAGAACCGATAATAACTATGTGATCATTCCCAATTCAAAATTTGTAGAAAGTTCGTTTATAAATTATTCTTTAAGTAAGCGGAGTAGGATTGTGGTAAGTTGTCGTGTAAGTTATAAGCATAATCTACAAGAAATAGAAGCTCTGGTAACACGAATCATTTCTGAACATTTTAAACAAGAAGAAGGGGAAATCGTAGAGTTTTTTTTTACTGAGTTTGGGGAAAGCTCTATTCATTTTATAACCCGTTTTTGGATTGATATGATAAAAAGTAGAGAAGAAAAGATAGCCAAACACAAGGCGATAAAACTTATTAAAAACCATTTTGATGCTGAAGGGATTCACATCCCTTTTCCAATACGCACTTTAGATTTCGAAAATGATAGTTTTAAAAAAAACAGTAATAAAGAGGATGATGCAGATGTTAAATACTAGAAAACATCATCTCATTACTCATCCTTTTAAAGTTATAGCGTTAAAAGGTGTTCGAATTGTGTTAACCTCATCGCTCGTTTTTTTGCACATTTGATATATTAAAAACACAGTACCTTACGAAGCGTTGTTTTATTTAATTTTCGTCTATGTGCTGTATAACCTTAAACATTAAAGCGATGGAAGATGAATTTGCAAAACACGAAAAAGATTATATAGAACGATATAAGGAGAAAGGCTATATCTCCAATTTTTATATTAAAAATGAATTGCTTATCAATAGTGTTACAAAAATAGAGTACACTCCAAAAGATATTTATATTGTAGCAGAACATCGGTATGAAGGGATGAGCAACCCTGATGATATGTCCATATTATATATTTTGGAAACCAATCAAGATGAAAAAGGAACTTTTTTAATGGCATATGGGCCTACTGCCGATTCAGAAACCTCGGCCTTTTTCAACAGCATACCCGAAGCTAATATTTCTGATGAAAAGAATATAAACAAATAAAAGATTTGTTTAAAAAGCACCATTTAAAATGGTAAGGGATTTAATGTCGTGATTGTTTTTAAAGAGGGTTTTCTTTTATAATATTATGAAAACTTATTCTATAATCTATGTAAAATAATAGGTTATAAAACGTTTCATTCTATAAAATAAATTTCATGTTTTTGAAATTAAACGTATATCTTTAGCCTTTATAAGAGCTAAGGAAATCCACTCTTAAACAAGGGTTTAAAAAACGCTGCTTATTTCAAGTTACTTAAGTTGAAATACCTCCGTTTAGCGACCAGTTTAATAAAGAAAGAACATGAACAAACCCTTATTGAATATTATTTTAACAGACGACGATGAAGATGATAGAATGTTTTTCTGTGAAGCTTTGGAAGAGGTTGAAATTCAAACAGCAGTTAAACTTTTTAACAACGGCGAAGAATTAATGGATTATCTTCTGTCGCCAGAAATAGAGTTTCCTAATTTGATTTTTCTTGACCTTAATATGCCTAAAAAGAGCGGTATGCAATGTTTATGCGAAATACGAAGCAATCCTAAATTAAAAAATTTATTTATAGCCATTTATTCTACATCCTCTTCAGAAAAGGATATTGAAGATGCTTTCTTGAAAGGGGCAAATATTTATGTAAATAAGCCCAATAGTTTTGGTAAATTACGGGATATGGTAAAGAAGGTCTTGCATCTAGATTTGGAAACTCATAATTCAAATTTAAAGAAAGAGACTTTTATATTCCGTAACTAGTTTATTATGGATTTCAAACGTGTTTATACCTCCTCAAAAACCTATATAATTTTATTGGTTGTTGGTCTTGCCTTACTTTTATTTATGGCAAGCATGTCTTATAGACAAATTATGCGCATGCAACAAGCTGCTGATATGGTGGCGCATACCCTAAAAGTTTACAATATATTAAGTGATTTATCTGCGCATTATACTCAGGCAGATTCTGAAGTGTTTAGAGAAAAACTAGTCGATAAGGATAGTTTTGAAACGGTTTTAAGAGCCTATAAATCGGAAGGGGCAAATATAATTGAGAGTTTAAGGGTGTCTACCCAAGAAAGTGTTTCGCAACAAAGCCGTATAAATTCCTTAAAAGTTTTATTAAATACTTTATACGATCAACTTTACTTATTGCCCGCTTCAGGATTTGAAGGCAATACAGAGGATGCCCTGCAATATAGGCATGCACAAGCAGGTAAAATAAATGCGACATTATATCAAATTCGTAGCATTAATAAAAGCATGCTTTCTGAGGAGGAGTATTTAATGGAGCTTAGGCAAGCTAAATACTTATCTCATAAACATTTAGCGCCAGCCACCTCATTGGTTTTAGCCTTTTTCGCCTTATTTATTACGTTTGTTTCTTTTTTACGCATATATCGTAATAAACTCCGTATCCGACAATCAGAAGGCTTTTTGAAAAGTGTTTTAGCAACAACAGATAACATAGTAAATTACTATGAACCCATATACGATGCAGAGGGTTCCATAATCGATTTTAAAATCGTATTTGCCAATGCTTGTAACCGGGATTATTTAGGGCTTGATCCTGATGAGGTTATGGACAAGCCTTTGTCTGAAGTACACGCGTTGTATAAAATGAATGGCGAACTTGATGCATTGATAGCATGTTGCCAAGACCAAACTAAAACTAATTTTAGTCAACAGGTGGATGTAAATGATGAGGCTATGTGGTTTCATGTTTTTGTTACCCCTTTGGCTACTGGCGCTTTAGTAACATCGCGAAACACTACAGCAGATGAGAAATCTAAAAAAGAACAGTTCGCATTAAAGCAACGTTTGGAAGATCAGAATTTAAAGCTGCTGGATAATCGAGCACTTTTATCCAATATCTTTAAAAGTATTTCGCATGTGGTGATGCATTTTTTAAGTATTAGAGATGAAAATGGTGAAATTGTCGATTTTGAGATATTATTTGTTAATGATAGGATTTATCCTATTACAGGCGATAATCCAGATGATTTAAAAAATAAATTAGTATCTAAAGCGTTTCCCACAATAAGTGAGACAGTAATATTTAATCATCTGGTTAATGCCATAGAACGCAATAAAGCTGTAGAATACTTAGTACCTTATACTAAAAATGGTAGGGAACATTGGTTTCAATGTACTGCCATTAAATTAGGAGATGGGGTTACGGTAACTTCCAGAGAGGTTACTGAAGAAAAACAAAAGGAAGCCCAGTTATTAAGCTTGAATGATGAGCTTGCCGTTCAAAATTCTATTTTATCAGATGCTGAGCGTATTGCAAAAATTGGCTGTTTTTTATGGTATATCGAAAAAGGAAAAGTTGAAATTTCAGATAACTTTTATAGTATTCTAGGCTATGATGTTAAGGAGTTTAATATGACTCTGGAGAAATATCGTGAATTTATACATTATGAAGATCTGTCTCTTTATGATGATCGCCTTAAGGAAATAATGGAAACAAATGTTCATGAAGAACATATGTATCGTATTATAACTAAAACAGGTGAAATAAAACATTTAAGAACCAATAGTCAGGACGTTATAAAAAACGGAGAAAGAATAATGGTGGGCGTGGTGCAGGATGTAACCGAAAACATTGAAACAGAAGAAATTTTAAGAGTTAAAAATCGTGAATTGTTGCGCTCTAATGCCGAGTTAGAATCTTTTAACCGCGTGTCTAGCCATGATCTTCAAGAGCCCTTAAGGAAAATACGTTTGTTTATTTCTAGGATACAGGATAAAGAAGGCGATAATTTTTCTAGTACAGGTACCGAATATTTCAACAAAGTTAAAAACTCTGTAGAGCGTATGCAGGCTCTTATAGATAACTTATTGTCTTATTCCCAGATAGATAGCAGTCAAGAAGATTTCGAGCAGTTAGACCTTAATGAGGTGCTAGAGAAGGTAGAGGAAGACTTAACCGCACGTATTAACGAGGTAGATGCAAAAATAAATTCAGACAAGCTTCCTGTTATAGAGGGTTTGGTGTTTCAAATGGAACAATTATTTACAAATCTAATTTCTAATGCTATAAAATATAGAGATGCCGCAGAGACTCCTATAATACATATTACATATGAAAAAATAGAGGCTACTAAAATAGTTGAGCCCTTTATAAAAACGCATAAATATTATCATAAACTATCTTTTATAGATAATGGTATTGGTTTTGATCCCGAATATGCAGAAAAGATTTTCGAGGTATTCCAACGGCTGCATCAAAAAAACGAATATTCCGGTACAGGAATTGGTCTTGCCATTTGTAAGAAGATTATAGAAAACCATAATGGTTATATTTATGCTGTAGGCAGAGAAAGTAAAGGAGCTACCTTTGTCGTTTACTTACCAGACTAAGGTTTTTAAACTGTTTTTCAAATGTGTTTTGTAAGAAAGCAATATGTTTTAATGGAGTAAGTTATGGCTTGTTTTTGTATCAAAAGCCTAATCAGTTCTTAATGCTTTTTAATTTTTTTTATTTCCAAATCTAAAAGTTACATAACATAAAACTAAAATTGTGTAACATGTAAAGCGGATTCCCTATCGATATTTGTAGAGTCGATAAGCGGTAGTTTTATTATAAAAAATAAAACTGTGTAAAGAGAAATTAAAAAAAACAGCATCATGAAAACAGCATATTTAAAATCAAATACTATAGAGGTCATGTTTAAGCAATTAAAAAGAAGCTTAGGTGGCTCATTAAAACAAGATTCCAATGAATATGTTTTGGAAATAGAGAATGAAATAGGTAAAGGGAAAATACAAGGGATTTCTTTAAAAGGAGGGATTTCTTATCTGGAATTCAATATGGTGTTTTCAGACGATTTAATATTGTCTATACACACCACAGAAAAAAATCCAATTTACTTTACTTATTGCTCAAAAGGAAGTTTGTCTCACAGTTTTGGTATCGATGGTGAAAAAAGAGTATTAGAAAGTTTTCAAACCGGTATTCTAACCAGTCAAGAAGAAGATGTAAATGTGCTATATTTTAAGAAAGATGAAGTTTTAAAAAACACGTTAATAACGGTTCAAACAGATAATAGAACGCATTTGTCTGGTAATGGCGAATTGAAAACCAAATTGCGCCAAACCTTTTTTAAAGAAGGAACTCCAGGTAATTTTGTTTACATAGGCTCACATAATTTGAAAATTGCAGAAAAGATACAACAGTTAAATAGCATTACTCAAGATGGTATTGTAAGAAGCCTGTTAACACAAGGATTGGTGCACATGATTCTTGCCTTAGAGATACAGCAGCATACTGATGATATGAAAAATCAAGAAAGCTGTATGGGCTCATTATCAATAAGAGATATGGATGCTATTAAAGAAGCGTCTGTGTTTATTGAAAATAACTATGATGCACAGCTTTCTATTACAGAGCTGTGCAGCCAATTTAGCATTTCACCTTCAAAACTTCAAGAAGGGTTTAAGTTGATGCATGGACGTACAGTTACAGACTATGTTAGAGACGTACGCGTTTGTAAGGCCGAAGAGTTAATAAAAAATACCGACCTTAATATATCCGAAGTGGTTTATAGCATAGGTTTTACTAGTAGAAGTTATTTCTCTAAAATATTTAAAGCGAAGTATAATTGCAGTCCAAAAGAATATAAAGACTCTCAAAGATTAATGGCTATCTCTGCATAGTATTAGTTAATTTAATCCGAAAAAAATCCGCTTTTAAAGCGGATTTTTTTATGGTCCTAATAGTAGTTAGAAAAAGGCATTAAGTTTTATATAAAACATAATTTATGTTTTATATAAAACTTTCATCATCTGTGGTAGGTGAAATTGTAGGTGTTTGGTGATTCATTGTTTTTTTAAGTCCGGCAGAATCCACTCCAAAAAAGGTCATAATTTCAGAGCGCTGTGTTACCACCATCGCCCTATCTCCATTTATGGCAATAGGTTTCTGTAAAACCACTGGATTGTTGTTAATAATTTTTATCCAATCTTCTGAGTTAAAATCAGCAAACTGTTCCGTGTTTATTTTTTCTTGCAAATAATCTGTTTCGAAAATTTTATGGAAGGGCAAATTTAAATTATCCGCCAATTCTACCCAAATAGTGCCACTTAAGGTTTCTTTGGCAATATCGATGGTCTCAATTTTTTTATCTGCTGCTTGTACATAACCAAGAACTTGTTTGCCTAATTGGGACAGAGAACTATAAATAAGGGTGATTTGTTTTTTATCGCGTGCTAGTATGGGCATGTTTTTCATGTTTAAACAAAATATGTTATTATAATCAAACTTCATGAAAAAAATGTTCAGTTATTGATTTGAAAGGATAAATTGTTGATGCAAATCCCTCCTTCCGTCTCTGGATAGGCTCTTTTTCTTTCCAGTTAAAATTCTGTGTTTTAGAGCAGATCAAGCCCTGCCTGTTTTATTAATTTCAGTAATAGAAAAAAAATAATATTTAAAAAATCATAAAAATGAAATTACGAGATAAGAAGGTAGCGATACTTGCTACGGACGGATTTGAGAAATCAGAATTATTTGAACCTTTAAAAGCCCTAAAGGGAGAAGGTGCAACCGTACATATCGTTTCAAATAAAAACGGAAATATTAAAAGCTGGGACAAAACCGATTGGGGAGATACTATTGAGGTAGACAAAATCCTTAAAGACGTTCATGCAAGCGATTATCATGCATTGGTGCTTCCTGGAGGCGTTATTAGTCCGGATATTTTACGTATTGATGAATTGGCCTTAAATTTTATTAGGGCGTTTTTTAAAAAGGGAAAACCTGTGGCTGCAATTTGCCATGCGCCTTGGCTTTTAATAAGTGCAGAAGTAATTAAAGACCGAAAGGTGACTTCGTACAAAAGTATAAAAAGGGATGTTTTAAATGCAGGAGGGCATTGGGTCGATCAAGAAGTTGTGGTTGATAATGGTTTGGTAACCAGTAGAAATCCAGATGATCTTCCCGCATTTTGCAGTAAAATAATAGAAGAAGTACGAGAGGGAAGGCACGATGGGCAACACGTTTAGCATGTTGACCATTGCCTCTAATAAACGTTTTTTTATACATATAAGAATTGCCTAAGGATTAGTGCTTGGGAGCTTTATAGGGGCTAGTCTAAATATGCAAAAGGAACCAAGCATGGAATACCTGTTTTTAAACACGAGTACTATATAAAAACAAAAACCTATGATACGAAATTATGAAAGCTGTATAAAAGCCTGTCAGCAATGCTTTATCGATTGTCAAAATTGTTTGGTACAAATGGCTGGTAAAAAAAGTATGAACGCTTGCCCAGCCTGTTGTTTGGGATGTGTAGAGGCTTGTTTAGTATGCATTAAATTTATGATAGCCGATAGCCCATATACTAAAGCATATTGCAAGTTGTGCGCGGAAATTTGTGAATGGTGTGCAGCACAATGCCAAGAACATGATCACGAGCATTGTCAAATTTGTGCCGCGTCTTGCTTGGTTTGTGCTGAAGAGTGTCGCAAGCATGCAGCGTAAATTATAAGATATTTAAACTATAAAGAGTAAAAGAATGAGCGATAAAGATTTTACAAAAGATAAAGATGGCCTTCAAAAAATGAGGGATTTGATAGAGGTACCCAAAGTTGTTATGATGGCAAGTCGGTTGGATAAAATACCATTTTCAGTGTGCCCCATGACGCTTCAGAGTATGGATGCTCAAGGCGACTTGTGGTTTTTTACATCAAAGGAAAGTGGTCTTTTTAAGGATGTTGATTATGATAACCGCGTTCAAATTATGTGTTCCGATGAGGAAAAACAAAAATACATATCAATATTTGGTAATGCCACGCATATTGTAGATCAGGAAAAAGTGGATGAATTATGGAATCCGTTGATGAGAAATTGGTTTGATGGCAAAGAAGACCCTAATTTGGTATTGTTGAATGTTAATATGGAGAATGCCTATTATTGGGATAACCAATACAATAAATTAGTTTCTTTTTTTAAACTGGTTAAGGGCGCAATACCAGAGCAACAACCAAATATGGGAGACAAGGGACATATCGATTTACAAGACCACTAATTATTATGATAATATGGGGTTAATTAGTAGGGGTTAGTGAACAAAAAAAAGGCCTTAATTATATGTTTTTTTTGATTGATATATTAATGCGTATAGAAATTCAGGGATCAATTTAAACGACCGTTACTAGATAACGATTTTTCCTTAGGTATCTCTCCATGTGCTGTGAAGGCCTATGTTATGTCGCACTTTGTTGAAATAGTGGTGTTTTAGTTTAACAGGTATGAGAAAAAGTATTGTAGATTACGATTTACTTGTAGTGTGGGGTTACTTTAATTGAAAAAGGATTCCTTGAGTGTTTCAGGGAATCCTTTTTCAGTATTTAAAATAGAAGTTAATGGTTTTCTTCTAATGAACGTCTGATACCTAATTCTAAGCCGCGTAGTTCTGCAAGACCTCTTAAGCGTCCAATGGCAGAATATCCTGGATTGGTTTTTTTCTTTAAGTCGTCTAACATTTTATGCCCATGGTCGGGTCTAAAAGGCATTCGTAAGTCTTTACGTCCAGTAGCAACGCGCTTTTGTTGTTCTTCTACCAAAGCCTTCATTACACCATACATATCTACATCTCCATCTAAATGATCGGCTTCATGGAAATTACCGTGTTCGTCACGCTTTGTAGCTCTTAAATGGATAAAGTGTATGCGGTCTCCCAATCGTTTTACCATGCCAACTAGGTCATTGTCTGCACGAACACCAAAGGAGCCAGTGCAGAAGGTAAGGCCGTTGTTTGGGCTTTTTACCGCTTTATATAAATCTTCAATATCTTGTTCTGTACTCACCACTCGAGGTAAGCCTAATATAGGAAATGGAGGGTCGTCTGGATGGATGCACATTAAGATTCCTGCTTGTTCTGCAGCGGGGATAATGTCACTTAAAAATGAAAACAGGTTTGCTTTCAATTCTTTTGGCCCAACATGTTTGTAGGTGGCCAAAATCTGATTGAATTCTTTAAGTGTATAACCTTCTTCAGCTCCAGGAAGACCTGCAATAATATTTTTAATTAACTTTTTTTGGTCCTCGGGAGAGGCATTTTTAAGATATTCTTCTGCCTGTGTTTTCTGTGCTTCGGTATATTCGGTTTCTGCGCCTGGCCGTTTTAATAAAAACAATTCAAAAGCTGCAAATGCAGCAGCTTCAAAACGTAGTGCTGTCGATTTATCATCAACTTCATAATCTAAATTGGTACGCGTCCAATCCAGTACGGGCATAAAATTATAGCATACAATATCAATACCACAAGCGCCCAGATTCAATAGGGTTTGCTTATAGTTTTCAATATATGTTTTATAATCGCCAGATTTAGTTTTTATAGACTCATGAATGGGTACGCTTTCCACAACAGACCAGGTTAAGCCTTCTGCTTCTATAAGGGCTTTCCGTTCTTTAATGTCTTCAATACTCCAAACTTGTCCGTTTGGAACATGGTGTAATGCCGATACTATTCCAGTAGCACCAGATTGTTTTACATCTAAAAGCGATACAGGGTCCTTTGGGCCGTACCACCTCCATGTTTGCTCTAATTTTAAATTCATATCTAGAATATTAAGTTTTGTTTAATTAGCTGTTTTATTGCGGAGGTTTTATGTCGTTAATAAAACAATAATTGGTATTATTTTAATTATACACCACTATATGCTGCGAACCCACCATCGATAGGAATTACCACTCCAGTAACAAAACTAGCGCCCTCACCACAAAGCCATAGTGTTGTGCCTACTAAATCTTCGGGTTCTCCAAAACGCCCCATGGGGGTTTGGTCTATAATTTGGTTTCCACGTGGTGTTAAACTACCGTCTTCTTTGGTTAATAATGTTCGGTTTTGATCGGTTAAGAAAAACCCAGGAGCCAATGCATTTACACGAATGCCTACTTTTGAAAAATGGACGGCAAGCCATTGTGTGAAATTCGAAACTGCAGCTTTAGCACCACTATATGCTGGAATCTTAGTTAAAGGTGTAAAAGCATTCATGGAAGATATATTCAGGACACTGCATCCTTCACGCCCTACCATGTCCATGGCAAAAACCTGTGTTGGTAAAAGTGTTCCAATAAAGTTCAAATTAAAAACAAACTGGATGCCGTTAGCATCTAAATCGAAAAATGTTTTAAAGCCTTCATCTTTGTTCATTAAATCTTCTGCGACTAAATACGGGTTACTGGTGGTCCCTAAAGGATGGTTTCCGCCAGCGCCATTTACTAAAATATCACATTTTCCAAAAGCATCGTTCACTTCTTTTTTAGCTTGGATCAAAGACTCTTTTTCTAATACATTTGCTGCAACGCCTATAGCTTTACCACCTTCTTTTTTAATGCTTTCTGCTACTTTATCCGCAGCGTCTTTTCTTAAATCAAGTACGGCCACTTTGTGCCCTTGTTTAGCTAAAGCAGAAGCTAGCGTACTACAAATGACACCACCTGCTCCTGTTAATACAATTGTTTTGCTCATTATAATGTGTATTAATTAAATATTTTTTTTAAAAGTATTAAAAATACAATAAGTTTCTTAAAACTTACTGATGAATCTTCCTTGTTTAGCCAAATAAGGACTATTGTACCCCCTGATTTTAAACTTATAACCACATTTGTAAAGTTCTGTCTAAAAATGAAAAATTGATAGCCCTAAAATACTAGGCTTATTATATAGGACATTTCTTCATGCTATATTCGTTTTGTATATCGATTATTAATATTTTCTACTAGTAGGACACATTAATTATTAAAATCTATAGATATTTAAAAAGTGCTTTAAGAGGTTTTGATACTAGAGTCGACACATATATATCTTCATTTTTTGCTTTTTTGAGAATCTAGGGTTGGATGGCAGAAAATCAATTTTAAACTTTCAATTTAGGTGTTTTAGTCATTTAAAGCTGTTTATTTAGGTTTTAGATGTTTAATCATCTTTTTTGGGTAGAATCTTTTTATTCATGTCTTTTTTAATTTGATTAGTTTTGTAATTCACCACTATACTTATTGAAGTATCCTGTTGTCCAATACATCCTAATTATGAAATTTAAATTCCTTAATTTTTTCTTGATATTGTGTTTGTTATTAAATACACATATTTTAATAGCCCAGTATACACCATATTTTCAAAATTACTCACTTTCAGAATATCATGCAGGAAACCAAAATTGGGGTGTTTCGAAATCGGAAAACGGTAAATTATATGTTGCCAATAATAATGGTCTGTTGGAGTTCGATGGTTTGAATTGGGAATTAAAAGCACTTCCTAATAAAACGATAATCCGATCGGTTTTAGCTCATAATGATAAAATTTATACGGGTTCTTATGAAGAGTTTGGGTTTTGGGAAGACAATAAAAAAGGGGTTCTAGAATACACGTCTTTAAGTGATAAGCTTCAAGGAAATGATTTTTTAAATGAAGAATTTTGGGAAATTGTAGCTTATAAAGATATGGTGGTGTTTCGGTCTTTTTTAAATATTTACATTGTAAAAGGGGGCGACATCATAAAAATAAAACCAAAGTCGACCGTTATTTCGTGTGATATTGTTAACGGGCAGTTGTTCGTATCTACTTTAAGAAATGGGATATTCACTCTTGATAATACAAGATTAATTAATGTTATAGAGGATGAACTATTAAAAGAATCGAAAGTTGTTTCAATTTCTAAAATCAAGAAAGGTTTATTAATTACTACAGCGATTAAAGGTTGTTTTATTTATGATGGTACATCACTATTTCCTTGGAACTCGAATATAAACTCGCTAATAAAACAGCATCAGTTAAATTCTCATACCACATTAGAGGATGGCACTATGGTTTTTGGCACGATTCAAAACGGGGTGTATTATACAGATGCCGATGGTCGTATTAGATTTCATATCAATAAAGAAAATGGACTGGCAAATAACACAGTCTTAAGTCAGCACCTTGCATTAAATAATGAGTTGTGGCTGGGTTTAGACAACGGCTTAACGTCTATAGACTTAAATGGGGCCCACTCTTTTTATAATGATATTTCGGGAAGCTTGGGTGCCGTATACGATGTTATATCATTCCAAGGCACCATCTATATAGCAAGCAATACCGGTTTGTACTTTTTAGATCAAGAAAGTAGGTTGCACTTTATAAGTGGCTCACAAGGGCAGGTTTGGGATTTAAAGGAAATTAATGGGCAATTGTTTTGCGGACATAACAATGGTACTTATCTGGTTGAAAATAAAACCATGCAATTAATTTCAAATTTTACTGGTGGTTGGGTCCTTAAAAAAGTGCCAGAAAAAAACAAGATATACATGCAAGGAACTTATGCAGGTATAGTAAAGTTTGAAGAAAATGCCGGAAAATGGAATGTAACCCATATGCAAAAAACAACAGCGCCTATTCGCTATTTGGAATTTGAAGACCAGTATCATGCTTGGGCGGCCCATGCGTATAGAGGTGTATATAGGATGAAATTCAATAAGGACTATGATAGTATTATTGAAATGAAAAACTATAAACATAAAGGCTTAGAGTCTAACTTTAATGTGAGGGTCTATAAGATTAAAAACGATATATGTTTTAAAACAAACAATGGCTGGCATAAGTACGAGCCGCTTTTGGATAGTATTGTAGCGTATCCTTTTTTGAATAAAAAATTCGGGAAAGATGCCTATATTATTTCAGAAGCGGATATTAATGTATTAGGGGTTAAGGGGGATGAAACTATAAGTTTTAATACGTTTACATCTTCAAACCATGATTTTTTCTTGCCTATAAAGTATTTTAAAAACCGGTTAATAGTTGGGTACGAGAATATATCTAAAATATCCGATTCTGTTTTTGCGCTAAGCTTAAACGATGGTTTTGCTTTATTGAATAAAAGCGGTAAAGCTGTTAAGGACTCCTTGTTCCCTGTTTCTATTGAAAGTGTTGGAATTAACGGAGCACTAATAGACTTAGAGGGTGTTGATGCTATAGACTTGCCTTACAGTGATAACATTGCGATAACAATATCCAGTCCAAAATCTAAAGATGCTTTTTTTGAATATGCCATATTTCAGCAAACTCCTAAAGTTTGGAATAAAATGGAACGTGCAACTTTAAAGCTTTCAAATTTAAATAATGGCGATTATACCATTTCTTTTAGAGTAGCCAATGGTTTTGGAGATAGAAGTGTTGCTAAGGATATTAAAATAAAAGTACTTCCACCTTGGTATAAAGGCGTTAAGGGGCTGTTTTTATTTATTGCCGTACTGATATTGGTCTCTTTAGTTGCTTTTTATTTTCATAAACGAAAAATTGAAAAAGAGCAAAAAGCTTTGCAAGAGAAATTGGCAGCTAAGCAAGAGGCCCTACTTAAAGAGCATGCGGTAGAGAACGAAAAACGAATGGTACAGTTAAAAAATCAATCTTTAAAAAGCGAGGTAAAATTAAAAAGTAAGCAGTTGGCTAATACGGCTATGTCTTTAGTGAAAAAAAACGAGTCTGTACTTGAAATTAAAAATGAACTGGTTAAAAGTAAGGCAGAGTTTAAAAACACTTTTGTCTATAAGAAATTATTAAGAAAAATTGATAATTCCATAGGGCATGAAGATGAATGGCAGTTATTTGAGTATAATTTTAATCAAGTCCATGAAGAGTTTTTTAATCAATTAAAAAGTAAATTCCCCAAGCTTACTCATAAGGATCTTAAAATTTGTGCTTACATCAAAATGAATTTGCTAACAAAAGAAATTGCACCATTAATGAACGTGTCCATTCGTGGTCTTGAAACCCACAGATACCGACTAAAAAGTAAGTTGAATTTAGGGAATGACATTTCTGTAAGTGATTTTTTGAGAGATTTTAAATAAAAGACTGCTTTATTATGTGATTTTTTTACTTTTAAATTACGTCATTACTACGTCATATAGCGTTTTAGTTCTTAATGTACCGTTAAATTATGAAGGCATAGTATACGTCATATAAGGTTTTGACAAGCTTTTTTCTGCATGACGTAATTTTTGTGTAATCAATTTTTTTAAGAGCGCTTATATAGTTTATAACTTAGTGGAAACTAACTTTTAAATTAAACTATATGAAAACAAGAAATACTTTATTGTTTATTTTTCTATTTTCTATTTGTAGTTTTGCTCAAGATAAAACGATCTCGGGTGTTATTACAGGCTCAGAAGACGATATCCCTATTCCAGGTGTAAACGTTATAGTAAAAGGAACAAGCAGGGGGGTGAGCACAGACTTTGATGGAAATTATTCTATTAATGTAGCTAGTGGCCAAAGCTTAGAGTTTAGTTATTTAGGTTTTAAAACAAAATCTGTAAGCATTCAAAACCAAACAACTCTTAATGTCGCTTTAGAACCAGATGTTGCGGCACTAGAAGAAGTTGTGGTTATTGGATATGGGTCACAAAAGAAAGCCGATTTAACAGGAGCTATTACCACTATCAAGTCAGAAGATATTACAAGAACACCTTCAGGAGCTGCTATGCAGTCTTTACAAGGTAAAGTAGCTGGTTTGCAAGTGGTGAGCAGTGGTGCTCCAGGAGCAGCACCCACTATTCGGGTACGTGGTCTTGGGTCTTATACCGGCGATGGGGCGTCGGCGCCGCTTTATGTGGTAGATGGGACGTTTTACGATGATATCAATTTTTTGAATAATGAAGACATTGAAACCATTTCGATACTTAAGGATGCTTCAGCCTCTGCTATTTATGGAGTTCGGGCCGCAAATGGTGTGGTACTTATTCAAACTAAATCTGGAAAAAAGAACCAGAAACCACAAATAACGTATAGTGGTTATCAGGGCGTTCAAGTGGCTCAAAATATAGTTAAATTATCAAATGCAGAGCAATTTAGCACTTTGGCAAGAGAATCTGGTTCTGCTGCAGAAGCCAGTTTTATAGACAATGCTATGCAGCGCTATGGCAGGAGTAGAGTAAACCCTAATATACCTAATGTAAATACAGATTGGTATGATTTAATTTTACGCCATGCGCTTATACAGAATCACAGTTTAGGGATTACTGGTGGCGCAGAAAGTGTTACGTATTCCTTAGGTGTTAGTCAGTTTGAACAGGAGGGCATTCTAAAAATGAAAAACGAGTACGAACGTTTTAATATTCGTTCAAAAATAGATGTGGATTTAAGTGATCGATTGCAAGTAGGGGTCTCGGCGCTTTTAAGTAATGCTACAAGATATCGTGCGGAGGATGGTGCTTTTAATTCTGCTTATTTTGCGGTACCTATCATGCCTGTTCTCGACCTTTCTAAAACGGACGCATATCCAAGGCCCTATGCAAATGCTACCGATTTAGGCTATAGAGGGCCACAAAATCCATTCCCTTTAATGGAAAATACAGAAAACAGGGATAAAACACGAAATATCTTGATGAACTTTAATTTGCAGTATCAAGTTATTCCAGACAAATTAACCTTTAAAACCGTATACTCCCATAATTTTGAAACCCTTGAGGTAAGAGACGTAAGACTTCCTTATTTCTTCGGTGATGGAAATGCTTACAGGGAAAATGCAGAACTTGTTAAAAAGAATGAAACATTTTCAGAACAAACCTGGGATAATACAATAACTTATAATGATGATTTTGGAAAACATAATCTAACGGTTTTGGCAGGAACCTCTTTTAGAGATAGGTCCTTGGAACAGTTAGAGGCTAAGGGAGTGAATTTTCCAAATGGCCCAGGAATTGGAGACGAATCTTATTATTTAGATTTAGCAAAAGATATTGATGTAGATGGTGTTGGCGATAACGGTGTAAGACAATATTTTTTCTCTTATTTTGGACGGGTCGCCTATAATTTTGATGATAGATATTTATTGTACGGTACCTTTCGTGCAGACGGCACAAGTAAATACCAAGAAAAATGGGGTTACTTCCCTACTATTGGCGCCGGTTGGGTGGTGTCTAGTGAACCTTTTATGAAAGACAATGGTGTATTGGATTTCTTTAAAATAAGGGCAAGTTGGGGCGAATTGGGTAATGCTAATGTAAATGCTAGTACAGGGGGCATAACGTCTACCGAGGTTACTTCTGTTTTTGGCGATGTAAGATATCCAGGATTGGTTACCAATAGTGATTTTGAGGCTTTAAAATGGGAAGTAACAGCAGAAACAAATGTTGGTATTACCACAAGGTTGTTCAACAATCACTTATCTATAGAGTCCGATTATTTTGTTAGAGAAACACGGGATGCTATTATTCCCGTCTCTAGGCTTTTAGTTCCCGGAGAAACAAGACAGAACCTAGGAGTTATAAAAAACTCAGGATTTGAGATTGTAGTAGATTGGAATAAACGCGTCTCAGAAGATTTTAGCTATAGAATAGGGGCTAACTTTTCAACTTTAAAAAATGAGATATTGGATTTGGCCGGACAAGAAAATTTAACATCTGGTGGGGATACCGCGCAACGTTCTGTTGTAGGGGGTGCAATAAACTCTTTTTTCGGTCTTGAAGTTGCTGGCGTGTACCAAACACCCGAAGAGATTCAAGCAGACCCTGCGGCACAGGCTGCCATATCTAACGGATTAACGGTGTTGCCAGGAGATTTTAAATTTGTAGATCATAATGGCGATACCCAAATAGATGCGCAGGATAGAGTAGATTTAGGTTCTTACTTGCCTTCTTACAACTTTGGTTTTAATCTAGGGCTTAATTATAAAGCTTTCGATTTTTCTTTAAGCGTTATTGGCCAAGGTGGCAATGTAATCGCAAACCAAAAACGTTTTGCTATCCGACAAACTTCAGACCCCAATATAGATAGGGATTTTGCTATTAATCGTTGGCATGGGCCAGGTACTTCAAACGATTATCCTTCTGCAAGAGGTATAAGAAACCCTTGGAGCAATCAATTTTTAAACAGTTTTTTTGTTGAAAAAGGAGACTATGTGCGTTTGCAGAATGTAACCTTAGGGTATACATTACCAGAGTTAAAAGGAAAGTTTAATCCAGATATTCGATTTTATGTTACTGCAGAGCGCCCTTTAACGTTCTTTGATTATAATGGTTTTACTCCAGAGGTTTCAGATGGTAGGGATACCCAAACGTACCCTATCCCAGGAGTATATACATTAGGGGTAAATATTAAAATTTAAAAAAAATAGCGATGATACATATAAAAACAAACAAATTGCTTGGGCTTTTAGCTGTGTTGGCTATAACGCTCTCCGGATGCTCAAACGAATTGGAGCAACCCGAACTTAATAATAATTTTGCTGGAGGGACAGATTTTTCAAAAACTGAAAACATGATCTTTTCTCTCATTGGTGTCTATCAATCTGTTAGTGATAGGGGTTGGGAACAACCGCTGGTGGTTTCTACAAGAGGAGATGATGTGAATGCTGCAGGCGATCAACAAGGGCTTAAAAACCTAGATCGTTATGTTTACGACAATTCTTTTTTTGGCTCACGAACATTATGGGAAACGTATTATGGCGATATTATCAAAGCCCATACAGGAATGGAGCAAATAGAAAGGTATATAGAGTTCGCAGATGTAGAGGATGTCGCTTTAGGGAAGCAGTATATTGCAGAAGCCAAAGTATTGCGGGCTATATTGCTTTTTCAACTGTCACAGGTTTATGGTGCGGTGTTTATTCCAGAATCTTCTAATCTTAATGATTTTGCCAATGTAACTTCAGTGCCTTCAAAAGAGGAGGTAATGCAGCATCTTTCAAATCAGATGGGTGAAGCTATTCCATTTTTACTAGATATGCGTCCTAATGAACGTACCGATTTACCAGGTGGTGTTACTAAATATACAGCCTTACACATTAAGGCTCTAGCAAACCAAGAGCTAAAAGATTATCAAGCGGTAGCAGATGCGGCAGGACAAATTATAAGTTCAGGGAGATTTAGCTTAATGGCAGATTATTACGAATTGTTTAAAACTCCAGGGAAATTGAGCAATGAAAGCTTATACGAATTTCAATATTCCGATTTTGGTGCAGGAACAGGAGAACGGGTAGGACATCTTTATGCGCCTTATGGCCCAAACGGTTGGACGTCTGCCGTTGCGGGAGCGAGTCCAGGATGGGGCTTCTTTGAGCCAAGCATGAAGTATGTTAAGTTTATGTTGGATCGCGGGGAAAATGAACGCTTAGAAACCACGGTGTTATTTACAAAAAAAGGAATAGATAGTATTATTGCAACTACTAGCTATACTGCTAGTACACTTCCTTCTTTTGTGTCTGCAACTACGAGGGATGGAGATGTGTTAAAAGATAATGCGAGAGCTGTTTTTACTAGTGGTAAACATTATTTGCCAAGTAATCAATTAATTCCTGGTCGTACGGAGTATGGGAGCAACAAAAACTATATCGTATATCGGTATGCCGAAACACTTTTAATGTATGCCGAAGCTTTGGTTCAAGGTGCTTCAAGTAGTGTAATGACTAAAGATGAAGCGGTAAACATCGTAAGGGGTAGAGCAGGGCTTACACCAATAAGTGGTGTAACTTTAGATCAAGTTGTAGATGAAAAATACGCCGAGCTGGCCATGGAGTGGGGTAAGCGGTTTTTTGATATGGTAAGGTTGGAAAGATATGGTGAATTGAGTTTTGAAGGGAGAACCTTTACTAAAGACAAAAGCTTTGTAACCTATCACCAAGATCAAATTGATGAATTTCCGATTTTAGGCGAGATCGCTAACCAAAATTAACGAACAACACTGAAAAAAATGAAAACATATCAAAATAAATATATTGTATTATTGTCGTTGTTGCTGGTCTTCTCATGTAATGAAGGCATAGACTCTATAACGGCTGTCGACGCTGGCGCAGATACAGGAGCTCCTGTAGTAACCATTAAAGCGCCTTTAGAAGGTGCTAAATTTAAGGTGAATGATCCAGTTATTGACGTAGACTTAGAGTTTGAAGTCACTGATGATATTGAAGTCGGTTCTATTTCGGTGTTCTTAGACGGAACACAAATAGCCATGATGAGCGATTTTATAGATTATCGCCGTGTATTAAAAACCCTTAGCGCAAATAATATCACTACCGGCATTCATGAATTAAAAGTTACGGCAACAGATCTTGATGGAAAATCGACTACTTCAACGGTTAGTTTTGAGAAAGAGCCGCCTTATGTTCCTTTGTTTGCAAATGAAATGTTGTATATGGCATTTGATGGGGATTATACCGAATTAATAAGTGTTACTAAAGCAACAAAAGTGGGTGCGCCCAGTTTTGCAGGGGAGGCCGTGGTAGGGTCTAATGCGTATGCTGGTGCAACAGATTCTTACGTAACCTTGCCCACTAGTGCTTTACAGTTAGGGGCGGAACTATCAGCTTCCTTTTGGTTTAAAGTAAACAAGACGCCCGATCGTGCTGGGATTTTAGTTATTTCACCACAAGATGATACTAATCCGGAGGCACAAAATAATAGAACTCGTGGTATTCGGTTCTTTAGAGAAAATGCAGATGGGAAACAGCGTTTCAAATTAAATATAGGTGACGGCATTGCAGATACCTGGGTAGACGGTGGGGCTGCTGCCGATGTTATACCTGGCTCTGGTTGGGTACACTTAGCTTTTACAATTTCTGCAACATCTGCGAAAGTTTATATTGGAGGAGAAATGGTTAAAGAAAGTGCTATTACAGGGGTAGATTGGACGGGGTGTAATCTGTTATCGATCATGTCTGGTGCGCCTCGCTTTACAGAATGGGGCCATAAAGCAGATTTGAGTTTTATGGACGACTTACGATTGTTCAATAAAACATTAACCCAGGCCGAAATACAAAATGTTATTGAGGTTACCAATCCTTATATTCCAGCAGATAGGGAAACACTGTACATGGCGTTTGATGGAAATTATACTAATAAGGTAAATGGAGCAGAAGCTACAGTTATGGGAACGCCTACTTTTGATGATGCAGGTAAAAAAGGAAATGCTTATTTAGGCGCTACAGATTCTTATTTAACAGTTCCATCAACTGGTTTACAAGGAGAATCATTTAGTGCTACCATGTGGTATAAAGTAAACCCCACACCAGATAGAGCTGGCATTTTAGTAATGGGGCCTGAAGATACCGTTAATCCAGCCGCACAAAATAACAGGAAAAGTGGTTTTCGTTTTTTTAGGGAAAATGCAGGGGGTAAACAACGTTTTAAATTGAATGTGGGTAATGGTACTGAAGATGTTTGGGTAGATGGAGGCATAGCTGCCGATGTGGATCCCGATGCTGGAGCATGGGTGCATTTGGCCTTTACTATATCCCCAACAAAAGCTCTCGTGTATATTAATGGAGTTGCTGTTGGAGAAAGCAGCATTACTGGGGTAGATTGGACAGGGTGTGATTTGTTATCTATCATGTCTGGTGCACCGCGTTTTACAGAATGGGGTCATAAATTTGATGCTAGCTTCTTGGACGAGCTTCATGTATACAAGAAAGCGCTTTCTCCTGCAGAAGTTATGGAGAGTATGGGTAATTAAAAGCATAAAACCTTGATTGCACACGTGTTTTTGAGGTCTCTCGAATGTTTCTTTAAGTTTTTTTAATAGATGTTATTTTCAGCTGTGCCTTTTGTTTAAAAACAAAATTTCTAGGTACAGCTGAATAATAACAAACACTCTTTTTATAAAATTTTCATACTAATGAGGTTATTATATATATACGTTTTAGCAATTCTTGTTTTTAGTTGTAACTCTAAAACAAAACAGGCTAAATATGTGGAGAACGAAAACAAATATGTTGGACTATCAGATGATGTGCTTTTAGATTCCATACAAAAACAAACTTTTAATTATTTTTGGGATGGGGCAGAGCCTAACTCTGGCTTAGCTAGAGAGCGTTTGCACATGGATGATGACTACCCTACATCTCCTAAAAACACCATCACTACTGGAGGCAGCGGTTTTGGGTTTATGGCCATATTGGTAGGTGTGAAACGTCAGTTTATAACCCGTGAACAGGCTTTGGAGCGTTTTCATAAAATGGTCGATTTTTTAGAAACCGCCGACAGGTTTCATGGTGTATGGCCACATTGGTTGAATGGAGAAACAGGAAAAATGATCCCATTCAGCAAAAAAGATAATGGAGGTGATTTGGTCGAAACGGCTTTCTTAATAGAGGGCATGCTTACCGTAGCGGCGTATTTTAAAAACGGAAATGAAAGCGAACAGGCTTTGGTTACGAAAATAGATAAACTATGGAGAACGGTAGAGTGGAACTGGTACACTAAAAATGGTGAAGAGGTGCTATACTGGCATTGGTCTCCTGAATATGGTTGGGATATGGACTTTCCCATTGAAGGTTATAATGAGTGTTTGATTATGTATGTTTTGGCAGCGGCATCACCAACGTATCCTATAAAACCATCGGTATATCATAATGGATGGGCTCGAAATGGAGGCATTGTTTCAAATGAAAAATACTATGGGGAGGATGTTGTTTTAGATTATTATGCAGGAAGTGAGACTCTTACAGGGCCAATGTTTTGGGGGCATTACTCTTATGTGGGCTTAGATCCAAGAGGCCTTTCAGATTCCTATGCCGATTACTGGAAGCTTGTTCAGAATCAAGCAAAAATCCATCATAAGTATGCGGTAGACAATCCTGAGAATTTTAAAGGGTATGGCGATAGCTTATGGGGGTTAACCTCAAGTTATTCCGTTAAAGGCTACAAATCCCACCGCCCTGGTAATGATGTAGGGGTTATTGCGCCTACAGCAGCCTTGTCGTCGTTTCCATACACACCAAAGGAAAGCATGAAAATGCTTAAAAAACTCTACAGGGACCATGATTCTTTAATAGGGAAATATGGCCCTTATGATGCTTTTAGCTTAGAAGATAATTGGTATGTTCCTCGCTATTTAGCCATCGATCAAGGTCCTATTCCTGTTATGATTGAAAATTACCGTTCAGGGATGCTTTGGGAGTTGTTTATGAAAAATGAAGATGTTCAAAAAGGGCTTGATAAACTTGGGTTCACATATAATAAACCGCAGTAAGATTATGAGTAGATATATCACTTTGTTAATAGGCATACTGGTTTTTTCTTGTGATAAAGATCAAGGGCCGGGCTATCAAGAGCCTTACGTGCCAGGGGAGGAAGATGAACCAGATTTAGTAGAACCGCTTTCTGATACCGAAATGATGGACTTGGTTCAAAAAGAAACCTTTAAATATTTTTGGGACTTTGCGAATGCAGATTCTGGTGCCGCTAAAGAGCGTTATCACCCAAAAGATCCTACGCTTAATCAAGATGTGGTTACTTCGGGGGGAACTGGTTTTGGTTTAATGAGTATTATTGTAGGCATAGAGCGTGGTTTTATTACGCGAGTTCAAGGAGTCGAGCGCTTAGATAAAATACTTGCTTTTTTAGAAAATGCCGATAGATTTCATGGTGCTTGGTCGCATTGGATTGATGGTAACGATGGTCGTGCTATCCCTTTTAGCGAACTGGATGATGGTGGCGATTTGGTAGAAACTGCCTTGTTGTCGCAAGGCCTAATCTGTGTAAAAGAGTATTTTAAAAATGGATCGGATGTTGAAAAAGCATTAGCAATAAAAGCAGATGTGCTTTGGAAAGGAGTGGAATGGAACTGGTATACGCAAAACGAAGATGTGCTGTATTGGCATTGGAGCCCGAGTGTTGGATTTGAAATAGGTTTAAAACTTACAGGGTATAATGAAGTGCAAATAGCATATGTTTTAGCGGCTGCTTCTCCAAATTACAGTATTTCTAAAACGGTTTATGAAAAAGGATGGGCAAACTCAGGGGGTATAGTGTCTCCAGCTTCTCAATACGGGATTCCATTGGTATTAAATCATGCGGGAAGCTCTAATTTAGGTGGCCCCCTATTTTTTAGCCAGTATTCATTTTTGGGATTAAACCCGAAAAACCTTAGTGATCAATATGCTAATTATTGGAATGTGGTGGTAAATCATACTAAAATCAACCGTCAGTATTGTATGGCCAATCCTAATAATTATTTAGATTATGGTGCAGATTGTTGGGGATTAACGGCCAGTTATTCCAGAAACACTGATGGCTCCTTAGGGTATTCTGCCCACAGCCCTTCCAATGATTTAGGTGTTGTTTCTCCTACCGCAGCCATTAGCTCCATAGCCTATACGCCTGCAGAATCTTTAAAAGTTATGCATTATTTATATCAACACAAAGACAGGTTGTTAGGTCCTGCTGGCTTTTATGATGCTTTTAGTCCGCACTACAATTATTGGGTTGCAGATGCTTATTTGGCTATTGATCAAGGGCCTCAAATCATTATGATAGAAAACCATAGATCGGGATTGTTATGGAATTTATTTATGCAGAATACCGATGTGAAAAAAGGATTGGAGCAATTGGGTTTCAATTATTGAGCAGTAATTTAAAACGAATGTAAATTTATTATAAACAGGTTAAATTTTAATAAAAAATGATAAAATTAAGATATATACAGGTGTTTGTAATGTTGTTGATAGGAGTTGGAGGCATACTACATGCTCAAGACACGCTTTATGAAGCTAAACGCTTTATTAAGGCTCAAGACACACTGCAGTACCGTATTATGTATCCAGAAATGTTCGATAGCACCAAGTCATATCCTTTAGTGCTATTTCTGCATGGTGCGGGTGAACGTGGTAATGATAATATATCCCAATTGGCACATGGTAGTCGGTTATTTGCTTCAGAAGAGCATCGTAAAGAGTTTCCAGCTATTGTTATTTTTCCGCAGTGTCCAAAATCGTCTTATTGGGCAAATGTTGAAGTGGATAGATCTACAAATCCGATAGGTCTAGAATTTCCAATAAACACAGAGCCTACAACTGCCCTGAACATGGTTATGCAATTAGTGGACTCTATGGCATTAGAGCCCTTTGTAAAAAAAGAACACATGTATGTTGGGGGCTTATCTATGGGCGGTATGGGGACTTTTGAAATCTTATATCGAAAACCAGACAGGTTTGCAGCAGCTTTTGCAATATGTGGCGCCGGAAATCCAGAGGGTACACAACGATTTGCAGAAACCACACCGCTTTGGATATTTCATGGCGCTAAAGACGATGTTGTAAATCCGCAAGCTTCGGTAGCCATGGTAAGTGGTATTTTAAAGTATGGTGGCAAACCAAATTTCACATTATATGCTAAAGACAATCATAATAGTTGGGATACTGCATTTGCAGAACCCGAACTGTTATCTTGGTTATTTTCTAATTCTAAATCCTAAAACATGAACAGGAACACTATAATTACCTCGTTAATGCTTACGCTTTTTTTTACATTGAGCCATTCTCAAAACACAAGTAAAAATCAATTTGAAAAACAAGTTGATTCCATTTTAAAACTTATGACTATTGATGAAAAGCTAGGACAATTAAACCTGCCCTCTTCTGGTGATATTACTACAGGTGCTTCCCAAAGCTCTAATGTCGCTAAGAATATTGAAGACGGAAAGGTGGGAGGCCTTTTCAATATAAAAGGAGTTGAAAAAATCAAGGCCGTCCAAAAAATTGCGATGGAGAAGAGCCGCTTGAAAATTCCACTGCTTTTTGCAATGGATGTTATTCACGGTTATGAAACCACGTTTCCAATTCCTTTGGGGCTATCTGCCTCTTGGGATATGGATATGATAGAAAAAACCGCAAGAATGGCCGCTCAAGAAGCTACCGCCGATGGTATTAATTGGACGTTTTCGCCCATGACAGATATTTCAAGAGATCCGCGTTGGGGTCGGGTTTCCGAAGGCTCTGGTGAAGATCCTTATTTGGGTAGTAAAATAGCAGAAGCTATGGTTAAAGGGTATCAAGGTCAGGATCTTACAAAAAACAATACGATGCTGGCCTGTGTAAAACACTTTGCACTTTACGGTGCCTCGGAAGCAGGAAGAGATTACAATACTGTAGATATGAGTAAAATACGAATGTATAACGAGTATTTTCAACCTTATAAAGCTGCAATTGATGCTGGTGTGGCCACGGTTATGGCTTCTTTTAATGAAGTGGATGGTATTCCTGCCACAGGAAATAAATGGTTGTTAACCGATTTATTAAGAGACGATTGGGGGTTTAATGGTTTTGTGGTTACCGATTATACAGGAATTAATGAAATGATTGCACATGGTATGGGAAATCTGTCGCAAGTGTCTGCATTGGCATTAAAAGCAGGATCCGATATGGATATGGTGGGTGAAGGGTTTTTAACCACGCTTAAAGCATCCTTAAGCACAGGCAAGGTTACTCTAGCAGATATTGATAAAGCAGTGAAACGTATTTTGACTGCGAAATATGAAATCGGCCTTTTTGATGATCCCTATAAATACTGTAATCTTGAAAGGCCTGCAAAAGAAATTTTTACTCAAGAAAATAGAGCTTTTGCCAGGAAAGTTGGAGCGGAGTCTATGGTGTTATTAAAAAATGAGAACCAAATATTACCTTTAAAAAGATCGGGAACAATTGCATTAATAGGCCCTTTAGCCAATAATGCGGTTAATATGGCAGGAACATGGAGTGTTGCTACCAAACAAACAAAGTCCAATCCGTTGTTGGAAGGTTTAAAAACCGTAGCAGGAAAACATGTCAAGGTGCTGTATGCTAAAGGGAGTAATGTGGATTATGATTTGGAGTATGAAGAACGGGTAACCATGTTTGGGAAAACCATTGATCGCGATAAAAGAACAGATAAAGAGCTGTTGGATGAGGCCTTAAAAATAGCTTCTAAATCTGATGTTATTGTGCTCGCTATAGGGGAGACTGCCGAAATGAGTGGTGAAAGCAGTAGTGTTACCAATTTACAGATACCACAGGTTCAAAAAGATTTATTAAACGCCTTGCTTAAAACAGGGAAACCTGTAGTGCTTACCTTGTTTACAGGACGACCATTGGCTATTACCGAAGAGAATGAAAATGTACCAGCCATTTTAAACGTTTGGTTTCCTGGTAGTGAGGCAGGATTAGCTATTGCAGATGTCTTATTTGGCGATGTAAACCCATCAGGTAAAATTACCGCCACTTTTCCTATGAATGTGGGGCAGGTGCCAATCTTTTACAATCATAAAAACACAGGAAGACCTTTAGGAAATACCGAGGGTAAGTTCGAGAAATTCAAGAGTAATTATTTGGATGTTCGTAACGAGCCTTTATACCCCTTTGGCTATGGATTAAGTTATACAAGGTTTACGTATACCAATTTAAAATTAAGCAGTACCCAAATCACCCCAAAAACAAGTGTTGAGGTTTCTGTAGATGTTACCAACTCTGGCGATTACGATGGGAAAGAAGTGGTGCAGTTATATATACGGGATCTCGTGGGGTCGGTTACGCGTCCCGTTAAAGAATTAAAAGGGTTTCAGAAAATAGAAATTAAAAAAGGAGAAACTAAAACGGTAAGGTTTACAATTTCAGAAGAAGATTTGAAATTCTATAACTCTAACTTAGATTTTGTTGCAGAACCTGGGGATTTTGAGGTTTTTGTGGGCACAGATTCCGCAACCCAAATGAAAACCAGCTTTCAGTTGGTGCAAGATTAAAATACAAAAAGAAGGCTGTCAGCATTCAGTACCTAAAGTGTTGCTTAATGCTGATAGCTTTCAATTTAAAAAATAATAATTAGCAAATCAGAATATTAAGAATCCATGAGAACGACTATCCTTGTTTTACTGATTGCATGTGTTTTTCAATCTTGTAAAAATGATAAAAAAGATGCTATAGCCGCATCTTCAGAGCAACGTCCCAATATTGTTTTTATCATGGCAGACGATCATGCAACTCAAGCTATTAGTGCATATGGACACCCTATAAGTCAATTGGCACCAACGCCAAATATTGATAGAATTGCTAAAGAAGGGGCTATATTCAAAAACAATTTTTGTACAAACGCTATATGTGGCCCTAGTCGAGCGGTTATTTTAACAGGTAAGCATAGTCATATAAACGGATTTAGAATGAATGGCGACCGCTTTGATGGTAGCCAACAAACTTATCCAAAGCTGTTGCAAAAGGCAGGTTATAAAACCGCTCTGGTTGGTAAATGGCATTTACATGGCGAGCCAGAAGGATTTGATTATTGGAATATTCTTCAAGATCAAGGCAACTACTATAACCCTAATTTTATTGCTATAAACCCAGAAACAAAAAAAGTGGACACCACTATGATTCAAGGTTATGCGACAGATATCGTTACCCGTGATGCACTACGGTATTTAGAGAAAATTAAAGATGATAAGCAACCCTTTATGCTCATGGTACAACATAAGGCTCCGCACAGAAATTGGATGCCCGCTTTACGCCATCTTAATAAATACGATAGTGTTCAATTTCCAGTGCCGGATACTTATTTTTCAAATCATGAAGGTTCTACGGCTTCAAAAGAGCAATATCAGACTATCTATAGGGATATGTATGAAGGTCATGATTTAAAAATGACTAAAGAAAAAGGAAGTCCCGTGTTGGCCCATAACCCATGGGTCACCGATTTTAATAGGATGACACCAGAACAACGCACAGAATGGGACAAAGCCTACCAACCCAAAAATGATGCGTTTCACGATGCCAATTTAAAAGGAGAGGCTTTAGCGTTATGGAAATTACAGCGCTATTTACAAGATTATATGGCTACCATTGCTGCAGTAGATGAGGGTGTTGGTGATATTTTAGATTATTTAGAAACCCATAATTTAGCTAAAAACACTATTGTGGTCTATACCACAGATCAAGGATTTTATTTGGGAGAAAAGGGGTGGTTTGATAAACGGTTTATGTATGAAGAATCTTTAGCAATGCCTATGGTTATGAAATATCCTGCAGTGATAGAGCCAGGAACAGAGATTACCGCATTAACGCAGAATTTAGATCTTGCCGAAACCTTTCTAGATTTTGCCCAAGTCGCTATTCCTGAAAACATGCAAGGAAAATCCTTAAAACCCTTATTGGTTCAATCGGTAAAAGATGATGATTTTAGAAATGCTATTTATTATCATTATTACGATTTTCCAGCCTTTCATATGGTTAAAAAGATGTATGGAGTGCGAACAAAGCGTTATAAATTAATTCATGTATACGATGATGTAGATGAATGGGAATTATACGATTTAGAAAGGGATCCATTCGAAACGAATAATGTTGTTCATGATGCTATTTATAATGAAATAGCGTACTTGTTAAGAAGGCGATTGGGCGAATTGCAGCAGGAATATGGTGTGACCGATAAAGAGTTTGATCATGCCAGCCCCGAATCGATTGAGCGTGCTTATAATGGTTTTGAACGTTTAAGAGGGCAACCCGTAACCGCTTACGAACATTAATAATTTTAAGATTTGATAGAATCTATGCTGTTTTTGGTGACTTCTCATAGTTATCGGTACGGTTTGTTTAAAATAGAACGGTCAAGTCTTTAGTCTAATAAAAAATTAAAATGAATTTTATGAAATCAATAAAACACATTAGTTTAATAGCCGTTATATTAGGTGCAGTCTGTTTTCAATCTTGTAAGGAGTCAGAACCGCATTCAGAACCTATTAAAGAAAACAAAATAACAGAATTAGAAAAAAAGGATTTTAAAACCTATTGTAATCCTTTGGACATAGACTATTCTTATATGTCGCACTACAGAGCAATCAACAATGTGTCGTACCGCTCTGGAGCCGATCCAGCAATAGTAAATTTTAAAGGTCGGTTTTATATGTTCGTAACCCGTTCTCATGGGTATTGGGCCTCAGACGACATGAGCCATTGGGAGTTTATAAAACCCCAAAGCTGGTACTTTAACGGTTGTAATGCTCCTGCAGCAGCCGTAAGAGATGGAAAAATTATTTTAATGGGTGATCCATCAGGCCGCGGGGCTGTAATCGAGACCGATAACCCAGAGCTTGGAGATTGGAAGACTAATTATGCCGTTATTAATGTAGAGGGCGGTGTACAGGATCCAGACTTGTTTGTGGATGATGATGGCAAAGTATACCTCTATGAAGAATCGTCAAACAAATGGCCCATTCGAGGTATTGAACTCGATGCTGAAAATTATTATATCCCAGTAGGAGAACAAGTAGACTTGTTTAACCTCGAGCCAGAAAAGCATGGATGGGAACGTTTTGGACAAGATCATAATTCAGATTTAAAGCCTTTTATAGAAGGCCCTTGGATGATGAAGCATAACGATACTTATTATTTGGAATACGGTGCGCCAGGCACCCAATGGAATGTGTATGCCGATGGTGTTTATACCAGCAAAAATCCTTTAGGCCCTTTTGAGTATGCCCCCTACAATCCCATTTCATATAAGCCTGGAGGTTTTCTAAAAGGTTCCGGTCATGGCAGTTCGGTGAAAGATAATAATGGTAATTATTGGCATTATTCTACGATGGCCATTTCGGTAAATTATAAATTTGAACGTCGCTTAGGGATGTATCCTGCTGGCTTTGAGGATAACGGACAAATGTACGTGAACACGGCTTATGGCGATTATCCACATTATTTGCCAGATACAAAAGTGGCGCATCATAAAGAGCGCTTTACAGGCTGGATGTTGTTGTCTTATAACAAACCCGTAAAAACCAATTCGGGTTTAGTAACTAAAGACATTAATGTGGTTGATGAAAGTGAAGGAGGGTATATGCAAGAGCAAATCAAAGATTTCAACATAAATAAGATCAATGATGAAGAAATCCGATCGTATTGGGTTTCCGAAGCAAATAATGATTCTATTTATGTGGAAATAGATTTATTGAAGCCTATGAATGTGAAAGCCATTCAAATTAATTTTCAAGACTTTAATGCTAAGGTTTTTGGAAGGCCTAGTGGTATTAAACAGCAATTTGTAGTTCAAGGCTCTTTAGATGGTGAAAATTGGCAAACGGTTGCCGATTACTCAAAGAATGAAAGAGATATGCCTCATGCATATCTGGAACTTAAAAATGCTTTTGATGCACGATTTATAAGATATAATCATGTGTACGGTTATAATGATTATCTGGCAATTTCAGAATTCAGGGTTTTTGGAAATGGTAAAGAAGCAAAACCTCAAACGCCTTTAAATTTTAAAGTGGAAAGACAACGTGATAGAAGGAATAGTAATTTAACATGGGATAAGGTCGAAGATGCCACGGGATATGTTATTTATTGGGGTATTTCAAAAGATAAGCTCAACCTTTCTGCGCTTATTTACGATGTCCCTAACTATGAGTTACGGGCTTTAAATACAGATACAGGATATTTTTATCAGGTAGAAGCCTTTAATGAAAATGGTATTTCAGTTAAAAGCCCCATTTTATATACAAATTAAAAATATAAATCATATTAAAGTTTCTACGGGCCATAATGCTTAGGGTATCTCGGTTTTGGATATAGTAAATAATTATTTGCTGATAATAACTTTTGATAAACTCATCATTAAGTTTTTATTTATAAAGACTACTTTTGTATTCTTTAAATGATAACGATTATGTCTGAAACAATAGAAAGATTAAAATGTCTGATAATAGGGTCTGGACCGGCTGGTTATACAGCGGCAATTTATGCTGCAAGAGCAAACATGAAACCAGTGCTGTATCAAGGGGTACAGCCAGGGGGCCAATTGACCACTACAAATGAGGTGGAGAATTTCCCAGGGTACCCAGATGGTATTACAGGACCAGAAATGATGATAGATTTACAAAAGCAAGCAGAACGTTTTGAAACCGATGTGCGTGATGGTTGGGTAACTAAAGTTGATTTTTCTGGTAGTGTTCATAAAGTATGGGTTAATGATACCAAAGAAATCCATTGTGATACTGTAATTATTTCTACCGGTGCTTCAGCTAAATACTTAGGGTTAGATTCTGAACAAAAATATTTAAAACTTGGTGGCGGAGTATCGGCGTGTGCTGTTTGTGATGGATTTTTCTATAGAAATCAAGAGGTTGTGATTGTTGGTGCAGGAGATTCTGCCTGTGAAGAAGCGCATTACTTATCTAAATTATGTAAAAAAGTAACTATGTTGGTAAGACGTGATGAGTTTAGAGCGTCTAAAATTATGGCAGCTAGAGTACAAAATACAGAAAACATTGATATATTGTTCAACACAGAAACCGATGAGGTTTTGGGCGATGGACAGGTGGTAACCAGTGTACGGGTATTTAATAATAAAACCCAAGAAAAATATGAGATTCCCGCAACAGGATTTTTTGTAGCCATAGGTCATAAACCCAACACAGATATCTTTAAAGATATTTTAAATTTAGATGAAACAGGTTATATCATCAATGTACCAGGAACATCAAAAACAAATATTGAAGGCGTTTTTGTTTCAGGAGATGCTGCAGATCATGTGTACAGACAAGCAGTTACAGCGGCAGGAACAGGATGCATGGCAGCACTGGATGCCGAACGTTATTTAGCGGCTAAAGACTCTTCTTTTGAAGTGTCTACTTCAACATACAATTAATTTTATAAGCAAGTGGCTTAATTGTTTTAAACAAATACACTCCTTAAAAACATACTATTTTTTAGTATAAACCAAGCTTTTTAAGCTAAGGCGTAGGTTTTTAAATGGATATGGTCTGGTTTATATAAAAAAAATCTTAAAACAAGACCTTTATTGCACTTATTAGAGGGATGTATTGGTTTTTTTTTTTGATTTAAAGCATGAAAATAAACATGTGTTTTAATAGAAAATTATTTTTAAACCTGTGCGATTTAATCTCAACTTTTTTTATTTAGACTGTTTTAATTTGTAAATTCGCATGGCTAAAGCCATGCGAATTTATGGTTTTAAAAATCGAGGTTTGTTCATTAATGTCCATGGATTTATAGAAACGCTTAGGTGTTGGTTTAATGTGTTGGTAATAAAAGTAAAGAGAAACACTTTAGCGCGTTCAAAAAAGCATCGAGGATACAAAGGGTCGCTATGAATAAATTTTAATTTTTTTTATAAACAGAAAAAGCAAAAACGAGTTTCGATAATAATTAATTAAACATAAATCAATATGAAAGTTACAGTAGTAGGAGCAGGTGCAGTAGGTGCAAGTTGTGCAGAGTACATCGCCATTAAAAATTTCGCTTCAGAGGTTGTATTGTTAGATATCAAAGAAGGATATGCCGAAGGAAAAGCCATGGATTTAATGCAAACCGCATCATTAAATGGTTTCGATACTAAAATTACAGGGATTACAAACGATTATAGTCAAACTGCAGAGAGTGATATTTGTGTTATTACTTCAGGAATTCCACGTAAACCAGGCATGACTAGGGAAGAGTTGATAGGTATCAATGCAGGTATTGTGAAAACAGTATCTTCTAATCTTATTGAGCACTCTCCAAATACGATTATTATTGTTGTGAGCAATCCAATGGATACGATGGCGTATTTAGTGCATAAATCAACAAGCATACCTAAAAACCGTATTATTGGTATGGGAGGAGCTTTAGATTCTGCACGTTTCAAATACAGATTGGCCGAAGCTTTAGAGGGGCCTATTAGCGATGTAGACGGTATGGTAATTGGTGGACATAGTGATACCGGTATGATTCCTTTAACACGTTTGGCAACTAGAGCAGGTGTGCCTGTTTCTGAGTTTTTATCGAACGAGCGACTAAGTCAAGTGTTAGAAGATACCAAAGTTGGAGGTGCAACACTTACCAAATTATTGGGTACTTCTGCTTGGTATGCTCCAGGAGCTGCAGTTAGCGCATTAGTACAAGCCATCGCGTGCGATCAAAAGAAAGTATTCCCATGTTCTGTGTTACTAGAAGGTGAATATGGTTTAAATGATATTAGTATAGGCGTACCAGTAATTATTGGTAAAAATGGTGTGGAAAGCATTATTGATATACCACTAAACGATGCTGAAAAAGCAAGTATGCAAGAAAGTGCAGAAGGTGTTAAAAAAGTAAACGCTTTATTGGAACTTTAATATAAAAACTAATGCTTCAGGTTTTGTTTACAAGAGGTTTCTCCAGCAAAGCAAAACGCTAAAGGAATAACATACATAAAAGTGCTTCATGTGCTTAAAATTTGATGAAGACTGAAAACAATGTGTCAAAAACATAATTTCAGATCCCTTTGGATTTTAAGGGTTTGAAGCACTTTTTTATTATAGAATTTTAAACTTAAATAAAATTGCCAATTCCTAACTGAAATCATATATTTGGCGTATGAAAGATTCTTAAAGGGTCATTTTTTTATTTATTAAGAATCTCGATATGGATGTTACGTGTGTCCATGGAAAAAACAATACGCATTACACATGAATTTAAAATGGTACATTAGTGCTTTAATGATGCTCCTTACCTTAACAGGTATGGTTTTTGAGCCGCAAGTTTCTGTACCAAATCAGGAAATCATTCTGCATTTTACAGATGCTAAGATTACTCCAGAGCAATCCCAGAATACGTTAGAGCTTGTTAAAAAGCAACTCCAGGATTTAGGCGCAGAAAATATACAAGTAAAAGAGAGTCCCAACGGAAGCTTGAATATAGTTTATTATAGCGCTGCCGATGTGAGTATTATTAAAAACTCACTTTCTAAAGAAAAAACCTTAGCACTTGATTATGAAGCGGCGCCCAATAGAAAGACGCAACAACATGATTTTCCTTTAGATAAAAACCCAATTACATATAAGTTGGATGTTCATGAAATCCATAAAGGACATGATGCAGAATGGGACCTAAAAGGCACTTTAGTTACCGAACTAAAATCTAAAAGCAATAGCATTTTTTATCCAAAACTATCTTCCTATAGTATTCGCACTCTTAGTGATACAATAAAGTACAGTGTAAAAAAAACATATAAGGTTTACTGTGCTACTGTAATAACGGTTCTGGATCTCCCACATAGCATTCCCGAAGTAAGGGCAGGCCCCATTTGCTAAAATCATTTCTAGAATTAAACGCAAAGATCGTTTATGGCATCCTCAGTTGCCAAAATCATAATTAACATAAAAAATTGTCAAATTATTCGGTAAATTCTATATTTGCCGTCCCGAAAATACGGGGTAAAATTTGATTTAAAAATAAAAACAATGCAAAACAAAGGACTAGTTAAGTTATTTGCGCTTCTGTTTGGTTTGGTAAGTATTTATCAATTATCATTTACATTTAAAGCTAACCAAATAGAAAATGAAGCTAAAGAAATAGCAATCAGTAAATTTTCTGAATCTGAAGAAGATTATCGGGGCAAAAGAAGTGATGAAGAAACCCGCTACTTAGAAGCAAAAGGCACAGATACCGTTTATAATATCGGTATAGCCAAATTTACTTATAATGACGTTAAAGAAAAAGCCATGAATCTTGGCTTGGACTTAAAAGGAGGGATTAACGTTATTTTACAGATATCTGTAAAAGATATTCTTAAAGGATTGGCAAACCATACAAACAATCCCGTTTTTAACAAGGCACTGGAAGATGCTTCAGAGCTTCAGAAACAAAGTCAGAACACTTATTTAGAAGACTTCTTTCTTGCTTTTGATAAAATTAAAGGAGACACTAGATTAGCGTCGCCAGATATTTTTTATACCAAAGAATTAGACGGTGAAATTGATGGCACCATGTCTGATGATGCTGTAAAGTCTGTTATCTCTACTAAAATAGACGAGTCCATCGTTTCCGCTTTCGAAGTATTGCGCAAGCGTATTGATGGTTTAGGAGTTACCTCTCCAAATATTCAGCGTCTAGGGTCTTCAGGCCGTATTTTAATTGAATTGCCTGGAGTTAAAGATGTAAGAAAAGCTGAAAAGTATTTCACAACAACTGCCCAATTACAATTTTGGGAAGCATATAAAGGCGAAGAGTTTTTTCCTTTTTTAGTTGAAGCAAATGAAACTTTAAAAGATATTGTAGATGTAAAAGCTACAGATGAAGCTGTTGAAAACCAAGATTCAGAAGATGATAAAATCGATAGTCTTTTAGGAAACGCAGCAACAGACTCAACAGCAACAAATGCTGTAAATCCTATTTTTGATTTAATTCGAGGACAAGGCTATCAAGGCGGACCCGTAATAGCAAGATTTGATTTAAAAGATAAAGAGACTGTTCTTAATTACTTAAAAATGCCTCAGGTACGGGCTTTATTGCCTGTTGAAAGGCGTTATGTGAAATTTGCTTTCGGCAAGCCTGAAAGAAATAGCGAAATAGTTGATTTATATGCTTTAATAGGAAATAGAGAAGATTTCCCTGAGCTAAGCGGTGCTGTAATTACAGATGCTAGACAATCTTTTGGTCCTACAAATAAGCCAACTGTGTCTATGCAGATGAACGCAAAAGGAGCCAAAATATGGGAAGAGATGACGGGTAAGGCCTATGCACAAGGAAGCCAAATTGCTATTGTTTTGGATAATGTTGTATATTCTGCACCAGGTGTCACTTCTGGACCGATATCGGGTGGGAATTCTGAAATTTCAGGAGACTTTTCATTAAACGAAGCTACAGATTTGGCAAACGTTTTAAGAGCAGGGAAATTACCGGCATCTGCCGATATTATTTCTAGTGAAGTTGTAGGGCCATCTCTGGGGCAAGAAGCTATTGATAGCGGTACAAACTCGTTTATGATTGCTTTAGCACTGGTGTTAGTGTGGATGATGTTTTACTATGGCAAAGCAGGTGGATTCTCTGATATTGCCATGTCATTAAATATTTTATTGATTTTTGGTATTCTATCCGGCTTAGGCGCGGTATTAACTTTGCCGGGAATTGCCGGTATTGTTTTAACTATTGGTATGTCTGTGGATGCCAACGTGCTTATTTTTGAACGAATCCGAGAGGAAATAGCAAAAGGTAAAAGTCAAAAAGAATCTATTCAAGATGGGTTTAGTAACGCCTTGTCTTCTATTTTAGATGCTAACATTACCACAGGGTTAACAGCCTTAATCTTATTTGTTTTTGGAACAGGGCCTATTAAAGGATTTGCAACAACCTTATTGATTGGTATTTTTACATCCTTATTTACAGCCATTTTTATTACGAGATTATTAATTGATTGGTATATAAATAGAGGTGGTAAATTAGATTTCTCTACTGCACTTACTAAAAACCTTTTTAGAAACATCAATATCGAGTTTCTTAAAAAACGTAAAGTAGCTTACAGCATTTCTGCCGTTTTTATTATAGTGAGTTTAGGGTCTTTGTTTACCAATAGTTTAGATCAGGGTATCGATTTTGTTGGTGGTAGAACCTATCAAGTGCGCTTTGCACAAGACATGAACCCTTCAGAAATTACGGCTACTTTAAGTGATGTGTTTGGAAGTGCAGATGCCAAGACTTTTGGTGACGCCAACCAACTAAAAATTACAACAAAATATAAAGTCGAAGAAACAGGTACAGAAGTCGATGACGAAATACGATTAAAACTGTACAATGCACTTCAGCCCTACATGGAAGGTTTAACATACGAGCAGTTTATGGATCTTAATGATTCTGAAAAACAAGTCGGACTTCTAGAATCTTATAAAGTTAGTCCAACAATTGCAGACGATATTAAACAAGCGTCATTCTGGGCTGTTTTAGGCTCATTAATTGTCGTGTTCCTTTATCTATTGTTCCGATTTAAAAAATGGCAATTTTCACTTGGTGCTGTTGCGGCAGTTTTCCATGACGTATTGATTGTATTGGGAATTTTCTCTTTAACCTATCCTTTTATGCCTTTTAGCATGGAAATAGACCAAGCGTTTATAGCGGCCATTCTAACGGTAATAGGATACTCCTTAAATGATACTGTGGTTGTGTTTGATAGGGTTCGGGAGTACCTTAACGAGCATACCAGCTGGAAATTTGATAAAGTGGTAGATGTTTCGCTTAGTAGTACTTTAAGTAGAACCTTAAATACCTCTTTAACCACATTAGTGGTATTGTTATCCATTTTTATTTTTGGTGGAAACTCCATTAGAGGCTTCATGTTTGCATTAATTGTTGGGGTGGTAGTAGGAACTTATTCATCGCTATTTATTGCAACACCGATTATGTACGACACTGTAAACAGATTGGAAGGTAAGAAAAAGAAAGAAGAGGAATAGTATTCTGGTTTCTTTATAAAAAAAAGCCCATCAACTTAATGTTTGATGGGCTTTTTTGTTACCAAAGAAGTCTTTATACACTTGAAAACTGTTGTTTATTACTAGGGAATGGATGAGGTTATGCAAGTAAAGACAAGAAGTAAAAGTAAAGGATTGAAAATGCATTAAGCTGATGAGTAGGACTTACAAAAACAGCTTGTACATTTTTGTATCATTACTATTTTTGTAATAGAGGGTGGTTTGTATTATTTGTCGTTTTTAATGCTTTAAAGCGGGGTTTTCTGGAGATAAACAAGCGTCCACTTTTATAAAATCTTCTTGGCTATCTGCAAGAACCATTAAAACATCTCTTGCTTCTATTCGAGTAGAGCCCCCTGGCCTAATAAACTCACCATTTCGCTTAATCATCACGATAAAAGCTGCTTCCGGAAAATTTAAATCCACTATTCTTTTACTTTTAGGGAAAAATTTCGGGGAAATTTCAAACTCCTGTAAAGAAGATTTAGGTAGTTCTAAGATAAGTTTATCTGTTTCTGTTATTGTTTTTTCTTTTTCAGGCATTGCCACATTCATCCATTTGGCAAATATAGATAATGTGGTACCCTGGATTAAAATAGATGTAACAGAAATAAAGAATACAATATTAAAAATCATATCGGCTTTTTCAATTCCCGCCAAAAGTGGATAGGTGGCAAACACAATAGGAACCGCCCCTCGTAAGCCCACCCAAGAGATGTAAAAACGCCTTCTTAATTTCATTTTAAAAAACATTAAGCTAATAAAAACACTTAACGGTCTTGCTACAAGTATTAAAAATATCGAGATTAGTAGACCAATACCAATATAAGGAACAATCTCTGATGGAAAAACCAGTAAGCCTAGAGTAAGGAAGAGTACAATTTGCATCAACCAGGCCAAACCATCATACATTTTTAAAATGGTTTTTTTATGTATCAATTCTTGATTGCCTAAAAAAACGGCACAGATGTAGATAGCAAGAAAGCCATTGCCTCCTATAAAGTCTGTTGCCGAAAAAGTAATAAACATAAGCGCTATAACCAATACAGGATACAGTCCTTCAAAATCAAGTTTAATTCTATTGATAATTAACTTACTTAATTTTCCAAATCCAAATCCTGCTGCAGCACCTACAATCATTTGTGTAAGAAATAAAGGGATAATAGAGGCAACACTCTGGTCTTGATGTATTACTAAAGTTAAAAAAGCGATGGTAAGCACGTAGGCCATGGGGTCGTTACTACCACTTTCAAGTTCTAACGTGGGCCTTAAGTTGGTTTTTAAAGCCAAGCTTTTAGATCTTAAGATTGAAAAAACAGCTGCTGCATCTGTAGATGACACAATGGAGCCTAATAACATGCTTTCGTAAATTGTGAAGTCGGTAACACACCAAACAAATGTGCCAAGTGAAACAGCAGTGAGTAAAACGCCTAGGGTTGAAAGAACAATACCTTCTTTTAAAATGGGTTTTACAGCTTTCCAATCGGTATCGAGCCCACCGGAAAACAGAATAAAGTTTAGTGAAATTATACCGATAAATTGTGCTAGTTTTGGGTCGTCAAAGCGGATACCCCCAATACCGTCGGACCCTGCCAACATACCTATGGCCAAAAAGAGTATTAAGGTTGGAACTCCAAATTTATAAGAAGTCTTCCCAACCACAATACTTATAAAAAGTAATATAGAGCCTACTAGTAGTATGTTTTCAATCGTTAAATTCATATGTTATATTTTATAAGAACATGGTCTTATTAGCCAAACTAGAAATTTTTTTTGCCAACTTTTAAAGTAAGCAATATAGCTATCCATACTATTACGGTTAGCGTGAATGTAGGAGTTTAAGCAACAGTTAAATAGTACTTTATTTTTGCACACAAATATAACAGAAAAGAACTAAACTCTTGTTTGCTTTTTGAAGTTGCTTTTGCTTATTGGAACTTTTAACGGCATAAACTATAAAAAGAGCTCTTTTTTTCAAGGTAGAACAACAAGTTTCTGTTTTATTTTAGCATAAATGCCTTAATTAAATGGTTTGAAGAAATCCTGTACTTTTTATTAAAGTGCTTGCCCTTTTTTAAATAGAACTAACGCACCCTATAGTATAGCGTTGCTTAGCAATAAAATACCCACACAAATTAAACCCATATAAATATATTTTAAAAAATGGCCTTCTTTTAATTGATGATTTAAATACCGTCCCAGAAAAATAGCAGGAATAATAACCGGAATAGAAATAAAAAAATAATAAGTAACGGTGGTATTCCAAAGCCCTTTATAGGCATAACCACACATGGCTACAATACTTGCGGGAAGAAAATAGGCCTGTAGAGTGGCTCTGAAACGTTTTGCGGTCCAATGGCGAAGGTTGCCATAAACAACCAATGGTGGGCCATTTAAGCCATAAGCGCCGCCCAAAATACCAGAAAGGAAGCCGCAGACAAACAGCCATATTTTGTGATCTTTTTCTAATTTTAATACTTTTTTTGAAAATAAAGAGTAGGATGCGTAAAGAATAATCAAGAAGGCCAAACCTATTTTAATTAAGGTTTCATTCCCATAAAAAAGTAACACTAACCCTAGGGGTATACCTAAAATTCCAAAAAGGATGAGCCATTTAGCGCTTTCAAAGTGAATTTGTTTTCGGTCTTGGGCTACTACTATAGCTGCAATAAAAACAGAGATAAGTACAGAAAGGGGTACGGCAGTTTCCACGGGAATTACAAAAAGTAGTAAAGGTACTGCAATTAACGATTCGCCAAAACCAAAAGTGGAACGCACTAAGGTAGCTGTAAAAATAACTGACAAAATGTAAACGGTAATTAATTCCATGATTCTTCACGTTGTCAAGTGCAAAATACGCTTTTAAAATCTAATTAAGATTAAGGTTTTAGCTGAAGGTGCCTCATGTTTTTGCCTGCTAATGCTTGATTCTTAATCCATTTAAAGCCTAAAGCTAGGTACAAGGTTTCTGCTTTTTGGTTGTTTTCTTCAACTAATAAACCTAAAACGCGATTCTGGGTTCGGTGTTCGTGAATGAGATGTTTTAATAGTTGTGTTCCAATTCCTTTTCCTTGAAAACGTGGAAGAATGCCAAACGAATCGATATAATACTCACCGTCTGTTGTTTCTGGTTCAGGATTAAAGTCCGTTCCAATTTGGTGCTGTATAAAATTGGCAATGGGCCGTTTTAGGGCATTTAAATGAGCTCCATTATAACTATTTATAGCGCCAGCAATCATGCCATCTATTTCTGCGACATAACAATTTTGAAATGAGTATTGATTGTTTTCTTCATTCACAAAATGCAGTAACATGTGTTTTGCTTTTACAGAATCATTAACCCCTATAAATTTACATAAAAACGTTTCAAGAGCAAGAAAAAGACAGTCGGTAATGCCTTTTGAGTCGCTTTTAGTTGCTTTTCTTATAAAGCTATTTTCTTGACATTTTAAGGACATGCTTAGGTAGGTTTAAGAGTACGGTTTTTATTTGGCTCCTTCATCACCATGACATTCAAGAAGTTTATTCAGTAAATTCAATCCGATCCCCTACCGCAATAGCCCAAGCATCTACCAAACCCGCATTTATTTCCAATACATATTTTGCAGGGGCATTAGAAGGCAACGATCGTTCGTCAAAAGGTGTGGCGTTTTTTTGAAAACTGACAATCTTTTTATCGGCATTAATGTATATGATATCTAACGGGATACGTGTGTTTTTCATAAAAAAATACCGTTCAATCTCATTGTCAAAAAGAAATAACATGCCTTGATGGGTGTCCATAGCATCGCGATACATCAAACCTGTTTGGATTTCATAATCGGTTTTAGCCAATTCAATATCTAACGCCACTATAACAGAATCTGTTACAGTTTTATAAATTTGGAGTTCGCCTTCTTTTTTAAAAATGACCTCAGTTTGCGTGATATTTTTTTTATCCTCTTTACAAGAAATATGGGCTAATGATAAAAAACCTAAACTGAGTAGCACTGCAAAAGAAATAGATTTTAAACGCATATTATTTAACTGTATTTTTTGATTTATAAACAAACATAAAGTAAAGGCCCACTAACACAAAAGGAATGCTTAGCCATTGTCCTGTGTTCAATCCAAACCAATTGATATATTCATCACCTTGTGGTTCTTTAACAAATTCTACAAAGAAACGAACCGTCCATAAAAGCATTAGAAATAAACCAAATAGAAAGCCTGGTTGGTCTTTTTTAGTGGTTTTGGAATAGAAAAATAATAAAATTAAGAACACAAAAATATAACACATAGATTCGTATAATTGTGCGGGATGTCTATAGGGAACAGCTTCCAATAAATTTTGAAATTGCGGATTTTCTGTAACGGCATTATAAGCTTTTTGAACATCGCTTATACCTGTACGCTGTATAATTTCATTTTTATAGTATTGGTCTTGTATAAACCGAACACCAAAATCAGAATCGGTAATCTTTCCAATAATTTCAGAATTGATAAAGTTTCCAATTCTAATAAAAATAGCACCCGATGCAACAGGAATTACAATGCGGTCCAAGATCCATAAAATGGGTTTGTAATTATATTTTTTTCTGTATAAATACATCCCGATAATAATCCCTATAGCGGCACCGTGACTTGCCAGCCCTTGGAATCCTGTAAATTCAAATCCGCCTTTAAATTTAAAAGGTAGAAAGATGCTGAAAAAATCTTGAGATATTAGCTCCGACTGGTAAAAGAGCACATGCCCTAAGCGTGCGCCCAACATGGTTGCTAAAACGGTATAAATAAATAGAGGGTCAAGATAGTCTAACGACACTTTTTCTTTGGTAAAAATGCGTTTCATAATATACCATCCTAACGAGAAAGCTACTACCCACATTAAACTGTAGAAGTGAAGTTTGAAATTTCCAAAAATATCGATACCTGTTATGGGGTTCCAATCAAATTTTAATAAATACATAAGGGTTATTTTACAAGTTCTAAAATGTCTACTTCAAAGATTAAATTGGTTTTTGGCGGAATGGCACGATTGCCAGATTCGCCATAGGCTAAGTGATAAGGGATAAATAAGGTAGCTTTGTCGCCAACGCTTAACTGTTGTAATCCTTCTTTAAAACCCATAATCATTCGCGCATCAGGGCCAATAGAGGCTGGAATGGGTTGATACTGATTGGCAGCTTTTCTGTCTTCGTTTACAACGCCCTGTGCTTCGGCGGTTTCTAGTTTACTGGTTTCTATTAAGGTGCCATCTTCAAAATAAAGTGCATAATGTGTTAGTAATTTTGCCATTTTAGAAAGCTTTTTCCCTGTCCCTTTCTCTGTAATGGTGTATTGTAGCCCCGAAGGCAAACTAACAGCATCTTCTCTTTGGGCCTTAAATTTTGCTAAATTACGATCTTGTATGGCTTTGGCTTTGGCTTTTTTTTCTTTTTCCAACCGCTCTACTTGGGCAAAATGATCGCTAAAAATATCTGGTGCATCAAAAGCTTTTGCAGCTTTTCCTTTTCTGATGATATTGAGTTCTTTTATAATAACATCCTCTATTGGTCTGTCGTTGGAAGCCGTTTTTACATTAGAAATACTATCTTGAATCTCTAGCCCCAGCACAAGTTCACCAAATATATTATAGCTATTATCTAAAAAAGGTTTAGGGATTTCTGTGATAAAAAACTGACTCCCATTGGTGTTAGGACCAGAGTTGGCCATCGATAGAATACCAGGTCTATCATGTTTTAAATCTGGATGAAACTCATCATTAAATTTATATCCAGGACCACCGCTACCATTGCCCAAAGGATCGCCCCCCTGAATCATGAAGAGATCTATAACGCGATGGAAAATAAGGCCATTATAAAACTTTTTATCTTTATAGATGCTATCTACTAAAACGTTGGTGCCTTCTGCAAGCGATATGAAATTAGCAACCGTTACCGGAGTTTCATTAAACGTTAACTTAGCCACCATGGTGCCTTTGGTAGTAACAAATTCAGCATAAATGCCATCTTCTAAATCAGGGTATTGTGCTTTACAAGACATGAAGCATATTAATATGCTTATAAAAAGCAATCCGATTTGTGATTTTAAAAAGCCCATATCAGTTAGATTTGTTTTCGGTTATAGAATGAACCGTGACTTCGCACATAAGTGGAATGTTGGTACCTATTTTGTTTTCATCGCCATAATATCCAAAAGCTTTTTGCGAAGGAAATAGAAAAGTAGCTGTTTCCCCAGATTTCATAAGCTTTAAGCCTTCACGCATTCCAGAAAACAAAGCTTCTTGATCCATGGCATAATTACGAACTTTCACCTCTTCTTTAGAGTAAATAAGATGTCCGTCAAGTGTTTTTACATCATAAATAAAATTTACAATATCACCAAAATCGGGAGTTTGTAAAGAGTCTATTTCTGTTTTTGTATTGTAGTAATACCAAAAACCAGTTTCCGAAGCGATAAATTCATGATCGGCTTGTTTTGAAATAATCCTTTCAATTTCCGCCTCTTCTTCTGCGTTTAATCTCTGGTTTCGTGCAACTGAGGCATCGATAAATGATCCTGTGGTAACAGATATAGGTCTGCGGGCCTCTGGTGTTTTACAGCCCATAGCCAAAAGTGTGGCTATAAGTAGGAAGGCTTTTTTATTCATGGTTTAGGGCATTTTTATAGCTAGGTAATATATTAATAAATTTTTCTACGGTATCGGTTAAAGATACGTCGCTTTTTCCTCCAGCAGCATTAATATGTCCTCCTCCACCAAAGTGGGCTCTAGAAAAGGCATTAACCGAGAAGTTGTTTTTAGAACGTAAGGATATTTTTATAATACCTTCGGCTTTATCTTCTATAAAAATAGCAGCAAAAATAATATTATCCAAAGACAAACCATAATTTACCACACCTTCGGTGTCACCTTTTTTATAATTAAATTGGTTTAATTCGTCTTGCGATAAAGTAATGTATGCTGTTCGGTACTCGGGAAGCACTTTTAAATTACTAAGAGCACAGCCTAATAATTGTAATCTTTCGAAGCTATTTGTATCGTAAACATGATTGTGTATGTTTGCATTATCTGCACCTTTTTCAATAAGATCGGCGACGACTTTATGCGTAGTGCTGCTTGTCGATTTAAACCTGAAAGACCCAGTATCGGTCATAATACCTAAATATAAACAGGTAGCAATAGTAGCGTTAATAGTAGACGTGTCGCCTAGCATATGGATAAAATGGTATACCATTTCGCAAGTAGAGCTCATCGAAACATCAGAAAACATATATTTAGCGTAATCATCAGGTTCTTGATGATGATCAATTAAAATTTTAATGGCCTTGCTTTCTGTCAAAGCAGGCTCCATTTGGCCTGTTCTGTGAAAGGCATTGAAATCAAGTGTGAAAATAATATCGGCATCCTCAATACGGGCATGACTTTCTTTGTTCTGCGAATCAAATTTTAAAATCATGTCTTCACCAGGAACCCATTTTAAGAAGTTTGGATAGTCATTAGGTGTAATTACCGTAGCCGAATGATTGTGCTTTATAAGGTAATGGTACAGTGCCAAGGTAGAGCCAATTGCGTCTCCGTCTGGATTTTTATGAGGTACAATAACTATTTTTTTAGGATGTGCCAGTAATTCTTTTATATCGGAAATGTCTTGTTGCGTCATAAAAAGCGAATATACAATTTTTTTTAACCCACCATAGTGAGCGATGGATGCCTTGTAAAAGGCGAAATTACAATAAAATATTATGTTTTATATGCGTTTGGTAAAGGCTTTTGTTGTGGGGATATTAAAAAAAGAGCTAGACTTTGTGCTTTATTAGCATTTAAAAAAGAGGTGCGTTTTTTCAAAACATAAAAAGTGTTAAAAACAGGACTTACTTGTTTTTATTAAGAAATACGTTACTTTTACACCCTGTAATCAATGATATTAAATGATAAAAATGGCAAAGAGTAGAACTTTTACAATGATTAAGCCAGATGCTGTAGAAAACGGACATGTAGGCGCAATATTAGAAAAAATCTCAGCTTCAGGGTTTAAAATTGTAGCAATGAAAATGACACAAATGTCTAAAACAGACGCAGAAAATTTTTATGCTATTCATAACGAACGGCCATTTTTTTCAGAATTAGTGACCTTTATGACTAGAGGCCCTATTGTTGCTGCTATACTAGAGAAAGAAAATGCAGTTAGTGATTTTAGAACATTAATTGGGGCAACGAATCCTAGTGATGCTGCCGACGGTACGATACGAAAATTATTTGCTACATCTTTAGGAGAAAATGCAGTACACGGTAGTGATAGTGATGAAAATGCGCTTATAGAGAGTGTTTTTCATTTTTCAGGCAGAGAGATATTTTAACACTTTCAGTATAAAAAAACGTCCTATATATATTTAGGACGTTTTTTTAGCTTTAAAATTAAAGTTGACGCTTAAAAATATAACGGGTTATAAAGATGCCTTGGTTATCACCTTTTCCAGCATCGCTCTCTACAGCACTATTCACAAATGCTAGTTCCCAGCCTTCTGCAACCATAGTATTGATCTTTGAAGTGATTACGGCATCATTCGCTGCAATATTTTGAAATCGTATGCCAACGATATTATAAAAGTTCAACAATTTGGTTTCGTCAAAGTTTTTCACCCTGATATCGCTGCGATCTGATTTGTTACGGCCATTATCATCTTCTGTTTGGGTACTTGTAAACTCCTTATAGTCCTTCTCTTCGTTTGCGCTAATTAGTCTAGAGCGCCCTAAGCCACTAGAAACAATAGACTCTACACTGGTAATAACTTTGTACTCCACTTGAGCTTGCGTTTCTAAAAAAGAAAATAAGACGAGACTTAAAATAAATACTGTTTTTTTCATGTGATTTGGTTGGTTTTTAAGTTAGGCTGTAAATATATTCTTTTTCTTCAAATGAAAAGTTGTTAATTTGTATTTTGAAATCAAATGACAGGACGCGTATATAAATCTACAGGAAGTTGGTACTCGGTAAAAACCGAATTGGGAGAGGCCTATGAGTGCCGTATTAAAGGGAAGTTCCGAATAAAAGGTATTAAAAGTACAAACCCCATTGCGGTAGGGGATCTTGTAGACTTTGAGTTGGAACAAAATAATGATCAGGTTTCTGGTATTATCAATACGATACATGATCGCTCTAATTATATTATTAGAAAATCGGTAAACCTTTCCAAACAAACCCACATCATCGCTGCTAACATAGATCAGGTTTTTTTATTGGTCACCATCAATAATCCGCCTACTTTAACAAGTTTTATTGATCGTTTTTTGGTTACAGCACAAGCATATTCTATAACAACTGTTTTATTATTTAATAAAATAGACGTTTATGACGAAGATACCCTTAACGAAGTAAGATACTTGGCACATGTTTATAGAAAAATAGGTTATGAGTGCATTGGGGTTTCGGCCTTAACAGGTAAGAATATCGATAAAGTAAAAGCGCTGATGCGTGGAAAAGTAAGTATGTTTTCTGGGCATTCTGGTGTGGGGAAATCAACTTTGGTAAATGCTATTGAGCCTACGTTAGATCTTAAAACTAAAGAAATTTCTATGCAACATATGCAAGGACAACACACCACTACCTTTGCCGAAATGTTCGATTTGCACTATGAAAATGCAGACGGTGCAAGAATTATCGATACACCGGGTATTAAGGGTTTTGGAGTGGTAGATATGGATAAAGAAGAAGTAGGAGATTATTTTCCAGAGATTTTTGCATTAAAACAAAATTGTAAATTTAACAACTGTATGCACATGCAGGAACCAGATTGTGCCGTTAAAAAAGCTTTGGATGCCGATGAAATTTCTTTTTCACGATACCGAAGTTATTTGCAAATTGTGGCAGGTGAAGACGAACATTATCGTACCGAAGATTGGGATTAATAATGCTTTTCTCAAGAATGCCCTGTTTTAAAAGGGCTTGAAAGTTTGAGCGCTTTATTTTAAAAATAAAAATTAAAAATATTTTTTAGAAGGTAATGGCTTATGAAAGCAGTTATACAAAGAGTTTCAAAAGCAAGTGTAACCATAGCAGATAAAAAAGTAGCTACTATTGCTACTGGGGTTCTCGTTTTATTAGGGATTGTTGACGATGATACAAAAGACGATATTATCTGGTTGTCCAATAAAATCTCTAATCTTCGCATTTTTAATGATGAAAAAGGGGTGATGAATAAATCGCTTATCGATATAGGGGGAAACGCTTTAATTGTGAGCCAATTTACATTGCATGCCAGTACAAAAAAAGGAAATCGTCCCAGCTACATAAAAGCCGCCAAGCCAGATATTGCAATACCATTATACAAAGCATTTATACATCAAGTTGAAATGGATTTGTGCAAAACGGTAGAAACAGGAGTGTTTGGAGCAGATATGCAAGTGGATTTGATAAACGATGGTCCTGTTACTATACTAATAGATACTAAACATAAAGAATAATTACACCTTTTATAATTATATCCTATAATGAACATAGAAAACGCACAAAAAGCAGTCGACGATTGGATAAACGAACACGGTGTTCGCTATTTTAATGAACTTACCAATATGGCACAACTTACCGAAGAAGTAGGGGAGGTCGCGCGGATTATAGCCAGACGTTATGGCGAACAAAGTGAAAAAGAAAGTGATAAAGATAAGGATCTTGGAGAAGAGCTAGCAGACGTACTTTTTGTTGTATTGTGCTTGGCCAACCAAACAGGTGTAAATTTACAAGATGCTTTTGACAAAAGAATGTACAAGAAAGGGAAACGGGATCATGATAGGCATCATAATAACGAAAAATTAAAGTAAATTTGCAACTTGTTTAAAAAAGAATGTATAAAAGCATGCATATCACACTACATAAATCTAAAATTGCAAAGCAATCTTCTATAGAAATTACAGGTTCTAAGAGTGAGTCTAATCGCCTTTTATTATTAAAAGCACTTTATCCAGAGCTTACTCTTAAAAATGTTTCAAATTCTGATGATAGTAATTTAATGACTACTGCTTTAAGCGCTTCTTCAAACCTCATAGACATTAGTCATGCAGGTACTGCTATGCGTTTTTTAACGGCTTATTTTTCTACCCAAGAAGGACGAACCATAACGCTTACGGGGTCTCAACGCATGAAAGAGCGTCCTGTTCAGGTTTTGGTAGAAGCACTTCGAGAGCTTGGCGCCAATATTGAGTATCTCGAAAACGAAGGTTGCCCACCTTTAAAAATATACGGAAAAAAACTAAATAAGTGTCGAGTATCCTTAAAAGCCAATGTAAGCAGTCAGTACATTTCTGCATTATTGTTAGTAGCTTCAAAACTGGAAAACGGATTAGAACTCACTTTAGAGGGCGAAATCACTTCGGTACCTTATATAAATATGACCCTATCGTTATTGGATGAAATAGGAGTAGAGGCTTCTTTTATTGGAAATGTAATTACCGTAAAACCCAATACAGCAAAACTAAAGCCCAAAACATTGGTGGTAGAATCAGATTGGTCTTCGGCCTCTTATTATTTTAGTATTTTGGCCATTAGTCCTTTAGGCAGCGAAATCACATTGTCTTCTTATAAAGAAAACTCATTGCAAGGCGATTCTGTTTTAGTCGACATATACAAACATTTTGGTATTGCTACAGTTTTTAAGGATAACAAAATGACTCTAATAAAAGAATCATCCCCCTTAAAACCTTTGGCCGTAGATTTAAAAGATGCTCCTGATATAGCCCAAACCATAGCCGTTACTTGTTTCGCATTGGGTATAGCCTGTGATTTAACAGGACTTCATACTTTAAAAATAAAAGAGACCGATAGACTGGTCGCTTTAAAAAACGAAATAGAAAAACTAGGAGGCAAGGTTGCTATCACAGATAAATCACTTCATTTATCGGCATCGAATCAAATAAACGATATGGTGTCCATTGGCACATATCACGATCATAGGATGGCAATGGCGTTTGCGCCTCTAGCGTTAAAAACAAACCTTATTATTGAAGATGCGGGAGTGGTTTCTAAATCGTACCCTAGCTTCTGGGAAGATTTAAAACGTATGGGATTTGAAATAACTTAATAATAAACCCTTATTTACTTGACAACCCCTATCTCGAGGTTGTATCTTTGCAGTCTTGTAAAAACAAAAGGCATTTTCATCTAAAACGGAAATGATTTTTATTTATAGGGTTTTCAAAAGCCTTAAAACCTCTACAACAGGTGCTATGGCTAGAGAAAGTTCTATTTAATTCATAAAAACCTTAAACAATAAATACATGAAATTATCACAATTTGGCTTCAATTTACCTGATGAGTTATTAGCAGAACACCCAGCTGAAAACAGAGATGAATCTCGTTTAATGGTTCTGGACAGGGCCAAACAAACCATTGAGCATAAATCCTTTAAGGATCTTATCGATTATTTTGACGAAAAAGATGTGATGATTCTTAATGATACCAAAGTATTTCCTGCAAGATTGTATGGTAATAAAGAAAAAACAGGAGCAAGAATAGAAGTGTTTTTGCTACGGGAATTAAACGAAGAACAACGCCTTTGGGATGTTCTAGTAGATCCAGCACGTAAAATAAGAATAGGGAACAAGCTTTATTTTGGTGATGATGATATGTTGGTGGCAGAGGTTATCGATAACACCACCTCTAGAGGTCGTACCTTACGTTTTCTTTATGATGGATCGTATACAGAATTCCGAAAAAAATTAACGGAACTTGGTGAAACGCCACTTCCTAAATATATTAAAAGAGAGGTTGAGCCAGAAGATGAAGAACGTTATCAAACCATTTTTGCAGAAAAAGAAGGTGCCGTTGCAGCCCCAACCGCAGGATTGCATTTTTCTAAACACCTTTTAAAACGTTTAGAGATTAAAGGTGTCGATTTCGCAAAAGTGACACTTCATGTAGGTTTAGGAACTTTCAATCCTGTAGAAGTGGAAGATCTTTCTAAACATAAAATGGACAGTGAAGAATTGTTTATTGGACCAGAGGCCGTAAAAATAGTAAACAATGCCATAGAAACTAAAAGACGTGTTTGTGCGGTTGGTACAACCTCCATGAGAGCTATTGAAAGTGCTGTGTCTTCAAACGGCAGACTGAACGAAGTGAGCGGTTGGACCAATAAGTTTATTTTCCCTCCATACGACTTTAGTATCGCCAACTGTATGATTACTAACTTCCATACGCCAAAATCGACGCTATTAATGATGGCATCGGCATTTGCAGGACACGATTTTCTTAAAAAAGCATATGAAGAAGCGGTTAAAGAAAAATACAAATTCTATAGCTATGGCGATGCCATGTTAATCATATAAAAAAATATAAGAGCCTTGTTTTAACAAGGCTTTTTTTTGGGCATTACCCTAGAGGGTCGGGCTTTCCGCTATATCTTTTTAAAATATCTGCCCATACGTGATTCGTTTTTCCCATCTACTCCATCATGAAAAAGGGGAACGGAAGTTAAAGTTCAGTTTTAAAAAGGATGCCGCTGCAATCCCTAATGCAAATAGTAAATCCAATTCATAATTCGCAATCAAAAATCGTAAAACGCAAATCCTTTCACTATTTTTGCGGTATTCTGGTTGTTGCTCGGATTTGATATTAAAGAAAAAGGATGTTTTTTTCTTTAATACCATTCAGAAAATCAAACACAGCGTAAGCTATGCGTACTTTTTCTAAGGCAATCTAACGGGAAAACGGATGTTTTATGATGAGACATCCAACTAAAACATAAGATGGATTATGGCAACAGATAAAAAAGACATTCGTGCATTAACAAAAGATCAATTACGGGATTTTTTTGTAAGTCAGGGTGATAAAGCTTTTCGTGGCAATCAGGTTTACGAGTGGCTTTGGCAAAAATCGGCACATACCTTTGAGGATATGACCAATGTATCAAAAGAAACACGCCAAATGCTGGAAGATCATTTTGTAATCAATCATATAAAAGTAGATACCATGCAGCGCAGTAGCGATGGTACAGTTAAAAATGCGGTGAGGTTACATGATGGGCTTATTGTAGAATCTGTTTTAATACCCACAAAAACGCGTACCACAGCATGTGTATCCAGTCAAGTAGGCTGTAGTTTAGATTGCAGGTTTTGTGCCACGGCGCGTTTAAAACGTATGCGGAACCTAAATCCCGATGAAATTTACGATCAAGTGGTCGCTATAGACAATGAAAGCAAGCTTTACTTTAATAGACCCTTAAGCAACATCGTGTTTATGGGTATGGGAGAGCCTTTAATGAACTATAATAACGTTATCAAGGCTATCGATAAGATTACCTCCCCCGAAGGGCTGGGCATGTCGCCAAAGCGTATCACCGTGTCTACATCTGGAGTGCCTAAAATAATAAAAAAAATGGCCGATGATGATGTGAAATTTAATTTAGCGGTCTCCCTCCATTCTGCTATTGATGAAGTGCGAACGTCCATAATGCCTTTTAATGAAACATTTCCGCTTCAAGATTTAAAAGAATCTTTGGAATATTGGTATGCCAAAACTAAGCGCAAGATCAGTTATGAGTATGTGGTTTGGAAAGGGATCAACGATAGTCAAAAAGATATCGACGCTTTTGTTGCATTTTGTAAACATGTACCCTGTAAAGTGAATATAATTGAATACAACCCTATCGATGATGGTGAGTTCCAACAAGCGTCCCATGATGCTTTAGAAAACTACATTTCAGCATTGGAAAAAAATAGAATTGTTGTTAATGTACGCCGAAGTCGAGGTAAAGATATTGATGCCGCTTGCGGACAATTAGCAAATAAAAGCTAGGTGATAGCTTGATAACCCTAAGGCTTTTAAATGGAAAGGTATTTCAATTTCAACCCCATACTTGTAAATTTTATTAATTAAGTGTGAGAGATGATGTTGTTCTCAATACAAGGGCTGTCTTTTAAAAAGAGATTTATGCATCCTACTACAGATCAAAAACTATTGTTTTTTTGCCTTGTAAATAGTTATAGTTTAAGTTTATTAGTAAATTCGCTAGAATTTAATTTCACTTTTGAAAATAGTAGAACAAATAAAACAACCCATAGCTTATGAAATGGAACTTTTTGAACAAAAGTTTCAACTTTCTATGGCTAGCAAGGTTGCCTTACTCAACAGGATCACACACTACCTTGTAAACAGAAAAGGGAAGCAAATGCGCCCCATGTTTGTTTTTTTAGTCGCTAAAATGGTTTCCAATGGCGAGGTAAGCGAACGCACATATAGAGGTGCATCGGTTATCGAGTTGATACATACGGCAACTTTAGTACACGATGACGTAGTAGATGATAGTAATAGACGTCGAGGATTTTTTTCTATAAATGCATTATGGAAGAATAAAATAGCCGTTTTAATTGGCGATTATTTACTTTCAAAAGGCTTGCTTTTAAGTATTGATAATAATGATTTTGACTTGCTTAAAATCATCTCTATTGCCGTTCGAGAAATGAGCGAGGGCGAATTGCTCCAAATTGAGAAAGCTCGAAAATTAGATATTACCGAAGCTATTTACTACGAAATTATCCGACAGAAAACAGCAACTTTAATTGCGGCTTGCTGTAGTTTGGGGGCGGCCTCTGTAAAACCAGATTCCAAACATGTTGAAACCATGCGTAAATTTGGTGAACTTATAGGAATGGCATTTCAAATTAAAGACGATTTGTTCGATTATGGTAATACGCAAATAGGAAAACCAACGGGGATAGATATTAAGGAGCAAAAAATGACATTGCCTTTAATATATGTGCTAAACCATGCTTCAAAAAAAGATAAAAACTGGCTTATAAATTCTGTTAAAAACCATAATAAGGATTCTAAACGGGTTAAAGAAGTAATTGCTTTTGTGAAACAGCATGGGGGCTTGGATTATGCCGTTACAAAAATGAAGGCCTTTCAGTTAGAGGCGCTAGAATTACTTGAAAAATATCCAGAATCAGCCTATAAAAAATCCTTAGTTCTTATGGTGAATTATGTGATTGATAGAAAAAAATAAATCTATTTATAAATAATATTCGACTTTTCACAAAAAAGAATGAATTTAGATAGCATTTCTAACCAATGCTTTTCTTTAAACTTACAAACTACCTGATTATCTTTGTTATATACAAGGGTGTATTTAAAGCCTAATTGTTTTATAGTTTTTACCCGAACACCAGAAATTTGAGTGACAACTTTATCTGTGTTTTTATATTTTTCCGTAAACTGATTTATCGCTGACAAAAATTTGAAAGTTTCTTTTGAATTACCTTTAAAATATTCCACTTCATAAGCACCATTGGCCCAATCATCAAAAAAAAGTTGGTGTCCCCACAAGGAAAAAGAGTCCATTTCGACATCATGGCTAGATTCAAGCACTTTCCAATAGGAAAGGTAGGTTTCTGTGCTTTTATCGGAAAAGATGGTTTCAAGCTGATAGGTTTGTGAAAAAGAAAGCATTGAAATCATGCCCATAGCCATTGTTAGTATCGTTTTTTTCATCGTATAAAAAGTTTGTAAAGTCTTTTCCTTTGCCTTTTGCCATAACATCTATCAAATATCATGCAAAAGGGAGAGGAGAAAGTGCTCTTGTTCTTTTTTTAATTTACTATCATCCATTTTTTTCTTTTTCTTTTTCTGATTTGAAAATTTGACTCAGAAATTATTTTTTTATATAAAAAAACGTCTTAATTCTAATAACTATTAGAATTAAGACGTTTTAACATCTTTTTTTATGTTTTAATTACATCATGCCTGGCATGCCTCCGCCCATTTGTCCTGGACCAGAAGATTCCTCTTTAATATCAATTAAAGCACACTCCGTAGTTAATATCATGCCCGCAACAGATGCAGCATTTTCTAAAGCGATACGGGTTACTTTCTTAGGATCGATAATACCAGCTTCCAACATATCTACATAGGTTTCAGTTTTAGCATCGTATCCGAAAGCGCCTTTACCTTCCATAACTTTAGAAACGACCACACTACCTTCGCCACCTGCATTTTCTACAATGGTTCGCAATGGTGCTTCCACAGCACGTGCTACAATTTGAATACCTGTAACTTCATCAAGGTTTGCTGTAGTGATTTTCTCTAAAACAGATTTTGCTCTTACTAAAGCGACACCACCACCTGCTACAATACCTTCTTCAACGGCAGCTCTTGTTGCATGAAGTGCATCATCTACACGGTCTTTTTTCTCTTTCATTTCAACCTCACTGGCAGCGCCTACATAAAGTACAGCAACACCTCCAGCTAATTTAGCTAAACGCTCTTGAAGCTTTTCTTTATCGTAATCACTTGTAGTGGTTTCAATTTGAGCTTTAATTTGGTTTATTCTAGATTTAATGCTTTCTGCATCTCCAGATCCATTTACAATAGTCGTATTATCTTTATCTACAGTTACGGTTTCAGCTGTTCCTAACATAGATAAATCGGCATTTTCTAAAGTAAAGCCTCTTTCTTCAGAAATTACAGTTCCTCCTGTTAAAATAGCGATATCCTCAAGCATTGCTTTACGTCTGTCTCCAAAGCCTGGCGCTTTAACCGCTGCAATTTTAAGACCACCACGTAGTTTGTTTACTACCAATGTAGCTAAGGCTTGGCCATCTACATCTTCTGCAATAATTAATAACGGACGACCAGATTGTGCTACTGGCTCTAATATTGGAAGAATCTCTTGTAAGTTTGAAATCTTTTTGTCAAACAATAAAATGTAAGGGTTCTCAAGATCGGCAATCATTTTATCCGAATCCGTTACAAAGTATGGTGATAAATATCCGCGGTCAAACTGCATTCCTTCTACAACATCCACATAGGTTTCCATACCTTTTGCTTCTTCAACAGTAATAACACCTTCTTTTCCAACTTTACCAAAAGCCGTTGCAATCAATTCGCCAATAGTATCATCATTATTTGCCGAAATAGAGGCTACCTGCTTAATCATTTCAGATGAATTCCCTACTTTTTTTGCTTGTTTTTCAAGGTCTTCTGTAATAGCGGCAACGGCTTTATCTATACCACGTTTTAAATCCATAGGATTTGCTCCAGCGGCAACGTTTTTTAAACCTTCTTTCACAATAGCTTGTGCCAAAACAGTAGCGGTAGTGGTACCATCACCTGCTAAATCGTTGGTTTTAGAGGCTACCTCTTTCACCATTTGTGCTCCCATATTTTCATGCGGGTCGGCCAATTCAATCTCTTTTGCAACCGTTACCCCGTCTTTTGTGACTTGTGGTGCTCCAAATGATTTACCTATTATAACATTTCTGCCTTTAGGGCCTAATGTTATTTTTACAGCATTAGCTAATGCATCCACACCACGTTTAATTCCGTCGCGTGCTTCAATATCAAATTTTATATCTTTTGCCATATTATATGTTTTTTTGTCATTCCATTAAATCCCTCATTGATATGGGGAGGAAATCTGTTGTTTACGTATTAATTAATGTTTTTTTCTAGATATCCCTAACTAGACCTGTCTTGTTAGGATGAAGGAATTGAAAACGAGCGGTTAAACTATTGCAAGGATATCGCTCTCTCTCATGATTAAGTAATCTTTACCTTCTAATTTAAGTTCTGTTCCTGCATATTTACCATACAAAACAGCGTCACCAACCTTAACGGTAATAGGATCCTCTTTTGTACCTGTTCCAACAGCGATAACGGTCCCTCTTTGCGGTTTTTCTTTTGCATTGTCAGGAATGATAATTCCAGAAGCCGTTTTAGTTTCGGCCTGAGATGGTTCAATAAGAACTCGGTCTGCTAGTGGTTTAATGTTTAACCCCATTGTTATATGATTTTTTAAGTTAATTAATTTTATAACGTTTAATTTCATTCTTAAACGCATAAGCTGATATTCGAAAATTGTGCCAATAGTGGATTGCTGACAAACTTGCAGTAATTACAAAAAAAAATGCCAACTATTTAATAGTTGGCATTTTTTTGTTTTTATAAGGGTGTTCCATTATTCCGGAACCGATTCTGCTTCAGGAGCATCATTAGTGATGGGCTGTGCCGATGGCGCAGTAGGTATTGTTGGCAACGGTTGTGTGGTGGTTGCATTAGGATCCAATGCTTTAGAATCTGTAGTTGCTCCACCTTTATTAATGGCGACATTAGATAATAAAATCAAGGCCAGCATAACGGTTGCCAGTGTCCAGGTACTTTTGTCTAGAAAATCTGTGGTTTTCTTTACACCTCCTAATTGTTGTGTGCCACCGCCACCGAATGAAGATGACAATCCGCCACCTTTTGGATTTTGCACCATGATTACTACGATCAGCAAAAATGCTACGACTACGATTAAGGCTAAAAATATTGTAAACGTACTCATTATGATTTGTTATTTTGTTCTTGTAAAAGTTCTACTGCTTTAATTTGGATTGCAAAGAAACTACTTTTTTCTGGATATTTCAAACTTAAAATCTTATAAGATTGAATTGCTTTTTTATAATTTTTTTGCTCAACATAAATGCGGGCCAGCGTTTCCGTCATTAAAGTTTCAGGTTCTATCATGCGGTCTTTGGCTATGTTCCCACTAGGGACATAGGTTTTGACAGAGGGTATTTTGGGGTTTTTAGAAATAAACTTGTCAATCAATTTAAATTTTTTTTCACGTTCTAAAGCATCAGGGGATGAGTTTTTGGGCGCAATGTCTTCTGTTTTTTCTGTTTTAACAGGAATGTCTTTTGGGGCTTCTCGATGTATGGGTTCGAAGCGTGTTAATTTTAACCATTCGTTAAAGGAGTGGTTTTCTTTTTTGTTAAACTCTAGAGGTTGGCCTATTTTTAAAATGGCTTCAGCATCTAATAATTCCTGTTTTGGAAGGGAGGTAGGGCTTTCAGGAGTTTTAAGATTGTCTAAAGAGGGATTGTTAAGAGGAGTTTTAGGCTGAAATAGTGCAGGGTTAAAAACGCTATTAGCATCTTCTACCTGTTGGTTTAGAATATAATCGAGAGCAATGCTTTTGTCTACCGAAATGTCTTTTGCAACCACGGGAATGTCTAGAAGTTGTGACTTATGTCTCTTTATGAATTTTGATATTTCATTCTGAGTGAAAGCTTCCGATGTAATAAAATCGAATAAAATACTTCTGTCTGTGGTATAGCTCGCGGTTATTTTTAGCTCTTGATTATAATTTGGACTTTCTTGATTTTTTAAACCTTTAAGATAAAGCGCGCGTGCCGCTTGAAAATAAGGGTATCGATCAATAATTGATTTTACATCACGGGTTTGTTGCGGCGTTACCGTTTGCGGGTGTTGGAGTATGTATGTGAAATCGGTGCTGTTCATTGGCTCAGCCAAATTTAGTAATTTTTAAAAATTAATTTATTTATGCTCATAAAGGATCTCTTAACGTTCGAAACCAGGACTTTATAATATCTGAAATAGCACTACCATTTGGCCAGTGTGGCATTAAAAACATCTTGTGTAATACGTTCGAAAATTTCTTCAATGGCCGTGGTTTTTTGACTTCCAATAAGCTGTGCGCTTCCAGGATAGTCATAGAAGAACGAAAAAGTTTGTTCTAAATCATCCTCCACTTTCTTTCTATTAAAAAAGCGTACCCTCACCGAAATGGTTAGTCTGTTTTGTGCCGCAGTACTTTGTGCCGTGGCAGTGGTTGGGGAAATGCGGTATTCCGTAATTTCTCCTTCGTAAATTAAATCGCCACCAGAATTTACGTTGCTTAAATTGGTTTGATTTTCTAGCAATTGAATGAGTGTGTTTTGAAAATCTCTTTCAATGCCGGGTTCAATAAGAAGCGCAACATTTTCAAAGCGGTTCACTTGAAAGGTTTTGGTGCCAGGAGGAATAGATGCCCCTGTAAACGAATAAAAGCCGCAACCCGTAAGGGTTATACTAGCAAAAAAAAGAAGAAAGTATGAGGTGTATTTCATGGATTATAGAGCTGTTGCCTTTACAAGAATGACAAAGGGTTATTTCTTTTAAGATTATAAATCGTATTGTTTTATTTTTCTATATAAGGTGCGTTCACTAATTCCCAGTTCAGCAGCAGCTAATTTACGCTTTCCATTGTGGCGCTCAAGGGATTTTTTTATCAGTTCCAGTTCTTTATCGTGTAAAGACAAGGTTTCTTCTTCTTGAATCTCTTCTGCAAAATGATATTTATCGCTTTTATTTAACGATTCAGAATGGTCTATTTTGTGCTCTGGAATTGATAATAGTTCCGATTCTTCAGTGGTTTCTTCATATTCGGCATCATCTTCATCAGAACTTCCATAAATTTTTTGAATTAGGCTTTCATTCTTTTTTTCAACCTCTTTGGCATTTCCGTTTTTCATCAGTTCCAATGTGAGCTTTTTTAAATCGTTTAAATCACTTTTCATATCAAAAAGGACTTTATACAAAATCTCACGTTCGCTGCTAAAATCACTTTCCGCTTTGGATGTTTTTATAACAGCAGGTAAATTGGTTTTTGAATTTGGTAAATAACTTTGAAGGGTTTCGGCCGTTATGGTCCTGTTTTGTTCTAGTACAGATAATTGCTCTGCTATATTGCGTAATTGCCTCACATTACCTGCCCATCGATGTTTTAAAAGTACCTGTACGGCTTGGTCTGTTAATTTAATGGTAGGCATTTTGTACTTAAGCGCAAAATCACTTGCAAACTTCCTAAACAGCAAGTGAATGTCTTCTTGGCGGTCGCGTAAAGGGGGTAAGTGGATGTCTACAGTGCTTAATCTGTAAAACAAGTCTTCACGAAATTTTTCTTTTTGAATGGCTTCAAACATGTTTACGTTTGTAGCGGCTACAATACGAACATTTGTTTTTTGTACTTTACTGGATCCTACTTTTAAAAACTCGCCGTTTTCAAGAACACGCAATAAGCGCACTTGTGTGGTTAATGGCAGCTCTCCCACTTCATCTAAAAAAATGGTGCCTCCATCGGCTACCTCAAAATACCCTTCACGGGTTTGTGTAGCTCCTGTAAAGGATCCTTTTTCATGACCAAATAGCTCACTATCAATCGTGCCCTCAGGAATGGCACCACAGTTTACGGCAATATATTTATTGTGTTTTCTGTGGGATAGTTGGTGTATTATTTTAGGAATACTTTCTTTACCAACACCACTTTCGCCTGTAACCAACACCGAAATATCGGTAGGGGATACTTGAATGGCTTTTTCTATGGCACGGTTTAGAGCGGCGTTATTACCTATAATACCAAATCGTTGTTTTATTGCTTGAACTGATTCCATTTATTTATAAGATTCAAAAACCAAAACCCATAGAGTCCAGGCTTTATTTTTTTTAGAAAGCGCCATAAACCGGATATTTAATATATCGGACTTTGGTTATGGGCTCTGCTTTTTTAATTATTCTCACTTAAACCAATAGCTTCACCAATAAGGGTGGCACTTGTGCAGCTGGTTATTTTTACATGAACAAAGTCTCCAACCTTATAATGCTCTTTTGGAAAAACGGTCACCACGTTTTGTGAAGATCGACCAGACCACTCCGCATCAGATTTTTTAGATGCTTTTTCTACCAAAACTTCTACAACGGTGTTTAAAAAGGCTTTGGTTCTAATTTCACTATGTGCTCTTTGTAAATCTACAATATCTTGTAAGCGTCTTTTTTTAATAGCTTCGGGTACATCATCTATCATCTTGCGTTCAGCCAAAGTGCCCGGGCGCTCCGAATAGGTATACATATATCCAAAATGATATTTTACGTAATTCATTAACGATATCGTATCTTGAAAATCGGCTTCAGTTTCAGAAGGGAAGCCTACGATCATATCTTGGCTTATGGTACAATCTGGAATAATTTGACGAATATTATCAATAAGTGCCATATATTCTTCACGCGTGTGTAAGCGATTCATCTCTTTTAAAATACGATTGCTGCCACTTTGAACGGGTAAATGGATATGATTACAAATGTTTTGATATTTCGCCATGGTTTCGATAACATCCATCGTGAGGTCTTGTGGATTGGATGTTGAAAATCGAATGCGCATTTTAGGCTGTGCCTTGGCGCAAAGCTCCAATAAATCAGCAAAATTTACAGCAGTTGCTTTTTGGATAGCACTGGCAGCTTCAAAATCTTTTTTAAGGCCGCCGCCATACCAAAGATAACTGTCTACGTTTTGCCCTAATAATGTTATTTCTTTATAGCCTTTATTCCACAAATCACGAATCTCCTCTAAGATACTTTGTGGCTCTCGGCTACGTTCACGACCACGAGTAAAAGGCACCACGCAAAACGTGCACATGTTATCGCAGCCACGGGTAATAGATACTAGCGCTGTAACACCGTTCGTGTTTAAACGTACAGGCGATATGTCGCCATAGGTTTCGTCTTTAGAAAGAATAACGTTAATGGCATCTCTTCCTTCTTCAACTTCGGCTAAAAGATTTGGTAGGTCTTTGTAGGCGTCTGGGCCAACGACCAAATCGACGATTTTCTCTTCTTCAAGGAACTTTGTTTTCAAACGTTCTGCCATACAGCCTAAAACCCCAACTTTCATATTGGGATTGTGCGTTTTTTTTACGGCATTATATTTCTCTAAGCGCTTGCGTATGGTTTGTTCGGCTTTATCTCTAATAGAACAGGTGTTTACTAAAACTAAATCGGCATCTTCCAGATTTTGTGTGGTGTTATAGCCTTGGTTTGCCATAATAGAAGCTACAATTTCGCTATCACTAAAATTCATAGCACAACCATAACTTTCAATAAAAAGTTTGCGTTGGTTATCTTTTTTTTGTTCTAAAACCAATGATTCACCTTGTTTGTTCTCGTCTATAACGTTCTCCATAATATAGGGTCCTAATAATTCAATGGACTTTATTTTTTATTTTCTTTGCCTCCCTTACAGCAGGCCGCTGCAAAGGTACAATTTATTTGTGATTTGTGACAAAGTGTCATAAATGAAAAAACAATAAATTTGGGATATATCGGCAGAAGTATTTTCTTTGAACTTATTTTAACCTAACATCTCTTTATGAATAACTACTCATTTATACACGATAAAATCAATACCTGTGGAGCCCTCGATTTTGGGGATATTTTAAGTAAAAGTATAGCGCTTTTCAAAAAAACATGGTTACAGGGATTTTTGTTAATACTTCTTATTCTTATTGTAGCGGTTCCTTTTTTTATCATTATTTATTTGCCTATATACTCAGTAGTAATAGAACAAGTTCAAAGTGGCGATTATAATCCTAATGATGCATCTATCCTTATGTTACAGTCGGATGAATTTAGATATCAAATTTTAGGGCTTACGTTTTTAATGAGTTTCTTAAGCACTGTTTTGGCCGCGGGGTTTTATAGGATGGTTAAAAAAATTGATTTTGGAGAGGGGTTTTTGTTTTCAGATTTTTTCTTTTATTTTAAAGGAAAATACCTCGGTAAAATATTAACCATAGCTGCTTTGTCTTTTTTAATATCATTGATTAATTTTGCTTTTGAAAAGTTTTTACCACCTCAAACGGCATCGTTCTTAGGCGTTTTTATAGGAGTTGTATTTAGTGTGTACTCTACACTTTTTGTTGTAATGTTTGCCTTTAATCCAGAACTGGAAAGCAACGAGATATTTAGTTTGAGCTTTAACTTGGGGACTAAAAAATGGATGTTAATTTTTGGTTTAATGATGGTTACAGGGATTCTAGGAAGTTTTGGGATTATCCTTTGTGGTATCGGGATATTGTTTACCATAGCCATTTTCTATTTGCCTCCGTATTTAATATATAAAGATGTTATTGGTTTTGATCAAAAGAGCGATATTGATAAAATAGGGGAAATGCAATAGCATATATAGGTATAACATCTCATTTTTTAAAGGGACATTAAAGGTGTTCTGGGCAGACAATAAAAAGAGTTAATTTATAAAATGAGGTAGATAAACTTTTTTTCATATACATTTGTACCTTCAAAAAACGTAGTATGGCGAAGAATTTAGTGATAGTAGAGTCTCCTGCAAAGGCAAAAACAATAGAAAAATTTTTAGGAAAAGATTTTAAAGTAGAATCTAGCTTCGGGCACATTGCCGATTTACCCTCCAAGGAATTAGGGGTTGATGTAGAAGGTGATTTTAAACCAAAATATGAGGTATCCGTTGATAAAAAAGCGGTTGTAAAAAAACTAAAAGATTTAGCTAAAAAAGCCGATATGGTTTGGTTAGCGAGTGATGAGGATCGCGAAGGTGAAGCTATTGCATGGCATTTGGCAGAAACCCTTAAATTGGATAAAGCGAAAACAAAGCGTATTGTTTTTCATGAAATCACCAAAACAGCTATTCAAAAAGCTATTGAAAACCCAAGAGGTATAGATTATGATTTGGTAGATGCGCAGCAAGCGCGACGTGTTTTAGATAGAATTGTGGGGTACGAATTGTCTCCTGTATTATGGCGAAAAGTGAAAGGCGGATTATCGGCAGGTCGTGTGCAATCGGTTTCAGTACGTTTGATTGTTGAAAAAGAACGTGAAATTTATGAGTTTAATTCTGAAGCATCTTATAGAATTGATGCCGAGTTTTCCAATGAAGAAGGTCAGACTTTTAAAGCAAAATTACCAAAAAACTTTTCAACAAAAGAAGAGGCGCAAAGTTTTTTAGAAAAGAATATCAAAGCAGATTTTAAGGTTTCAGATTTAGAAAAGAAACCGGCTAAAAAATCACCAGCTGCACCTTTTACAACCTCTACATTACAACAAGAAGCAGCAAGAAAATTATATTTTTCGGTAAGTAAAACCATGACGATGGCTCAGCGCCTCTATGAAGCTGGTTTGATCACTTACATGAGAACAGATAGTGTCAATCTTTCAGATGAGGCCAGAAAAGGAGCTGAAGCAGAGATAAAAAATGCTTATGGAGTAAAATATAGTAAGCCAAGAAACTATAAAGGCAAGGCAAAAGGCGCACAGGAAGCGCATGAGGCGATACGACCAACCGATTTTTCAATACATGCCGTAGATATTGATAGAGATCAATCGCGGTTATACGATTTAATATGGAAACGTGCAATCGCTTCACAAATGAGTGAAGCAGAGCTGGAGCGTACCAATGTAAAAATAAGTGCCTCATCGCATAAAGAACTTTTTACAGCAAATGGTGAAGTCATTACGTTTGATGGGTTTTTAAAAGTGTATCTAGAAGGTACTGATGATGAAGATGTAGAGCAAGATGGTATGTTGCCGGCCATGAAAACCAACGAGATTTTACTTAATAATTATATTACAGCAACGGAACGGTATACACGTCCGCCAGCACGATACACAGAAGCATCTTTGGTTAAGAAGTTGGAGGAGTTAGGTATCGGTCGTCCGTCAACGTACGCACCTACTATTTCGACTATCCAGAATAGAAATTATGTTGAAAAAGGTACTGTTGAAGGACAGGAACGTAACTATGTTCAATTAACTTTAAAGAAAGGCGTTGTAAAAGATAAAACCTTAAGTGAAAAAGTTGGTTCAGATAAAGGAAAGCTAGTACCAACGGATATTGGTACTATTGTTACCGATTTTTTAGTGAATCACTTTGAGCATATTTTAGATTATAATTTCACAGCAAAAGTTGAAGCAGATTTTGATGAAATAGCAGAAGGTAGAGAAGACTGGACGAAAATGATGAAAGCCTTTTATAAAGACTTCCATCCTGTTGTGGTTGATGTTCAAGAAAATGCCGATAGAGAGTCTGGTGAACGTATTTTAGGAACCGACCCAAAGTCTGGAAAACAGGTGAGTGTGCGTTTAGGTAAGTTTGGTCCTATGGTACAAATAGGTACTGTGGATGATGAAGAGAAGCCTCAATTTGCTAGTTTAAGCCCCGATCAACAACTAAATACCATTACTTATGAAGAGGCCATGGACTTGTTTCAGCTTCCTAAAAATTTAGGCACCTATAAGGAAGAAATAGTTGAAGTGAATAATGGGCGTTTTGGACCTTATGTTAAGTTTGGAGATTCTTTTGTGTCGCTTCCAAAGGGCGTAGATCCCTTAAGTGTGGAACTCGATGATGCAATTGTTTTAATTAAAGAAAAAGAAAAAGCAGACGCTCCTATATATATGTTTCAAGACTTACCTGTTCAAAAAGGTAAAGGACGTTTTGGTCCATATATTAAATGGAACAACATGTTTATCAATGTTAATAAAAAATACGATTGGGATAATTTATCCGATGCTGATATTGTGGAATTGATAGAAACCAAAATTCAAAAAGAAATTGATAAGGTTATCCATAATTGGGAAGAGGAAGGCATTAGAGTTGAAAAAGCACGTTGGGGCAGACATAATATTATAAAAGGTAAGACCAAGATTGAATTGCCTAAAACCGTTGATGCTGCAAAGTTAACGCTTGAGGAGGTTGTTGCATTGATTGAAAAAAACGCACCCAAGAAAAAAGCAACAAAACGAAAAACAGCTACTAAGAAAAAATAACCTTGTGGGTGCTTTAAATAAAAGCAACACTTATTTATATATTGAAAACGTATAGAACGTTATTTTTATGGATTCAAAATACAGTTATCAATATATGTGCATATTTGTTTTTCATAAAAAATAAGGACAATTTATTAATTTCATGAACTTTAATTTTCTTTCTCCAGTACCAGATTCTGTCTTAGTATACAATGAGCTGCTATCGGCACAGATATTAGGCAGGAAGTTGCGCATACATTCCAAACAAGATGGTATTCCAGATTTAGAGGCTGTTAACATTGCCATTATAGGTGTTCTGGAAAATAGAAACGATGTTAATTATATAGGGGAACCCTTTAGCTTAAACGATATCCGGAAATCTTTTTATTCACTTTTTCCAGGCAGTTGGAGTACTACCGTTGCCGATTTAGGCGACATAAATAAAGGTGAAACTGTAGAAGATACATATTTCGCACTAAAAGAAGTTATTGGCATTTTGGTCAAAAAAGACATCATTCCCATTATACTGGGAGGTACACAAGATCTTACTTATGCAAATTATAGGGCTTATGATGCATTAATGCCTATGGTTAACTTGGTAAATGTAGACTGTAAGTTCGATTTTGGCGATTCTCAAAAACCGATAAAGAATAATAGTTTTGTTGGGAAAATCGTGCTAGAAGAGCCCTTTAATCTATTTAATTATGCTACTATTGGATATCAAACCTATTTTAATTCGCAAGAAGAGATAGATTTGATGGAAAAGCTATATTTTGAATCTTATAGATTAGGACAAATATCAAAAGATATTACAATTGTAGAACCTGTTTTAAGAGATGCTAATATCGTAAGTATCGATTTGTCGGCTGTAAAAGGCTCAGAGGTCAGTTCGCATCAAAAACATTCTCCAAATGGTATAGATGGCAAAGAAATATGTGCTATTGCGCGGTATGCGGGCATTAGTAATAAGGTGTCTTCTTTTGGTATTTATGAGTATAAACCTTCCATGGACGACGAGTTAACCTCGATGCTAGTAGCACAAATGATTTGGTATTTTATAGAAGGGGTTAACTACAGGGTGAAGGATGATGATTTTTCAAATGAAAACAACTATCAAAAGTTTATCACTTTGATAGATGATCAAGAATTGATTTTTTATAAAAGTATAAAAACGGGACGTTGGTGGATTGAAATCCCTTTTTTATCTGAAGTCAATAATAAATTAAAAAGACATACGTTATTACCTTGCACACATCAAGATTATATAGAAGCATGCAACAATACTATTCCAGACCGTTGGTATAAAGCCTTTCAGAAGAACTGTGTATGATAAGTAAAGTATGACTATATGGCTGATATTATCGGTAAAATGCATATTTTTTACGATGAAGCGTGTATTTTTTATAAAAAAAGTTGTTTTTTAAAATTTATATAAATATGTTTACGCTCTCAAAAAATGGAACCAAAATAATTAACCTCGAGTTTTCTATGAATATGAAGAAGTTTGTTTTATTAACCGCAGTATTACTATTGCTTGCTAGTTGTGGCTCTAAAGATAGAGGAGAGCTAGTTGGAGTGCAAGGAAAAAAATGGCACCCAGAAAAACCTTATGGAATGGAATTGATTCCAGGCGGCGCTTTTATTATGGGTAAAGCAGACGACGACCTTGCGAGTATCCACGATTCTCCTGCAAAAACAGTAACCGTAAGATCATTCTATATGGATGCTACGGAAATTACAAATAGCGAATACCGCCAATTTGTAAATTGGGTAAGGGATTCCACTATTAGAACCAAACTTGCCATTCTTGCCGATGAGGTGGGAGCTGCTCCTGGAGATGAATCAGGTATCGGGCAATTTGCTTTTGTTGATGCGAATGTAGATGAAATGAATGTGTATGAAAAATACATGTACGATAACTACACAGGCTTAGGGCCAACGGGTCACGAGGGTAGAAAGCTTAATAAAAAAGTAGACCTTATTTTTGATACCTCGAAGTATCCAGACGAGTATTATGCAGAGGTTATGGACACGATGTATATCCCATTAGCAGAATCTTATAATGGGCAGCGCACCTGGGATGTTAAGAAATTTAAGTTTCAATATACCTATATGGATATTGAAAAGGCTGCTAAAAACAGAAATTTAGAGCGTAAAGACGTTATTATAAAGGAAGAGGTGCAAGTGTACCCTGATACTACAGTATGGATTAGAGATTTTGCATATTCTTATAATGAACCCATGCATAATGATTACTTTTGGCATGATGCCTATGGGGATTATCCTGTGGTAGGGGTCACATGGCAACAAGCAAAAGCATTCTGCCAATGGCGAACCTTATGGAAAAACTCATACCAAAAATCGAAAAAAGGAGCGGCGCTAGTAAACTCTTTCAGGTTACCATCAGAATCTGAATGGGAATATGCTGCAAGAGGTGGATTGCAAGCAGCAACCTACCCATGGGGTGGCCCTTACACAAAAAGCGATAGAGGTTGCTTTATGGCCAACTTTAAGCCTGTACGAGGTGATTATGCAGCAGATCAAGCTCTGTATACCGTTGAGGCTAAGTCTTATGATCCAAACGATTACAATTTATATAACATGGCAGGAAATGTGGCAGAATGGGTAAATGCTTCTTATGATCCTTCATCTTACGAATATATTTCAACAATAAACCCGTCTGTTAACGACGCAAGTAACCAACGTAAAGTAGTAAGGGGAGGTTCTTGGAAGGACGTTGCGTACTTCTTGCAAGTTAGTACCAGAGATTACGAATATGCAGATTCTGCAAGAAGTTATATCGGATTTAGAACTGTTCAAGATTACATGGGGACACAAGTAACAGCAAGTGGCAGTGGTCGATAAACCGTATTGAGAATCGCATTATATTAATAATAAATAACCATTCAATTAACCTACTTAAGTATGTAATGTACTTATATTTTTAAAAAACCGAAAATTATGGCAGTATTAAGCAAAAAAGTCATGAATATGGCTTACGGATTAGGAGCATCTATTGTAATCATTGGAGCTTTATTTAAAATCACGCATTATGAAATTGGATTTTTAACAGGTAACGTCATGTTAACGCTTGGTCTTGTAACCGAAGCCATTATCTTTGCATTATCAGCATTTGAACCTGTGGATGGCGAATTAGATTGGGCCTTAGTGTATCCAGAACTGGCAGGAGGCGTGGCGTCGTCTAAAGAGAAAAACAATAGTCCTAAAGAAGCAGAGGGGCTGTTATCTAAAAAATTAGACGAGTTATTAAAAGAAGCTAAAATTGATAGTGAATTGCTAAGTAGCTTAGGGGATAGTATCAAAAATTTTGAGGGTGCAGCAAGAGGAATTTCACCAACTGTAGATGCTATTCAGTCTACAAAAAAATATGGCGAAGAACTATCTTTGGCCGCCGCACAAATGGAATCTTTAAACAGTTTGTATAAAGTACAATTGGAAAGCATAAACAAACAAGCTACAATTAATGAGGAGTCTGTAGAAAATGCTGCGAAATTAAAAGAACAAATGCAATACTTAGCATCAAACCTGTCTTCTTTAAATGGCGTTTATGGGGGTATGTTGTCTGCAATGAACAAAAACTAGTTAGGGGGTTTATCTCAAATTATTAATTAACCAAAAACCTAATTAAATATGGCAGGAGGAAATTTATCACCTAGACAGAAAATGATCAACTTGATGTATTTAATATTTATAGCGATGCTCGCGTTAAATATGTCAAAAGAAGTGCTTTCAGCATTTGGATTAATGAATGAAAAGCTTACAGAATCTAATGAAGCTGCAACTTCAAGAAACTTGAGTTTTATGGCTGGATTGGAGCAGAAGGCTTCAGAGCAACCAGAAAAATATCAGCCTTTAAAATCTAAAGCAGATCAAATACATGTTTTAGCAAGTAATTTTGATAAGTATTTAGAGGATTTAAAAGCTAAAATGACAGAGAAAATCGAAAATCCTAGAGATTATGAAATCATGGATACAGGCGATTATCTAGATAATAATTTCTTTAAAGGGAGTAAGCTTAAACCAGAGGGCGAAGAGTTTTTAAATCAAATCAATACATTTAAAAATGGTGTTGCCGAAATTCTATCTGATGAGAAAGGCATGCAAAATGTTGTAAAAGATGTTAAAAAGAAATTTGGTACAGAACCTGAAGTTAATAGAGATGGTGTTAAAATAGATTGGTTGGATTACCATTATAAAGGGTTTCCTTTGGTAGCTTCATTAACGAAAATGACGCAATTACAATCCGATATTAAAACCACTGAGTCTGAAGTGTTATCTAATATGATGCAGGGTACGCTTTCTAGTGAAGTGTCCATGACAAACTACACCACGTTAATGGAAACCTCAAAATCGGCTTACTTTAACAATGAGCAATTTGATGGGGAAATTGTTTTAGGCCGTAAAGATACGTCCACCAAGCCAAATAGAGTAGAATTGACATTGGATGGCAGAGCGCTTACAGAAGATCAATATGCTATTGAAGATGGTAAAGTAAAACTTAAAATCAATACTGGTGGTGTAGGAGAGCATAAGATTGAAGGTAATTTGATTTTCTTGGAAGATGGTGTAGAAACCTTAGTGCCGGTTAATCAATCATTCGCAACAGTAGCTAAACCAAACTCGGCTACAATCTCTGCAGACAAAATGAATGTGGTGTATCGTGGTGTCGATAACCCTATGACTATTTCATTTGCTGGAATAGCAGATAATAATGTAAGTGCTTCTGCTCCAGGTTTAAGAAGGGTTAGTGGTAGTAAATACATGATGAATGCAACTACTATTAAAGGAAGGGAAGTGACTATTAATGTTACTGGTAAAATAGAAGGGACATCCGTAGGCGATAGGGCAACTTTCAGAATTAAAGATTTACCAAAACCAACAGGTACAGTAAGAGGTGAAGACGGCACGGTTAAGATGCAACGAAAAAGCCTTGAGATCTCTACGGTTGGTGCTAAATTTGATGATTTCGATTTTGAATTGGCTTTAAATGTTACAGGATTTAAGTTTAAAGTGTCTGGACAACCAACAGTTGAGATAAATGGAAATAAATTAGACAGCAGAGCGAAACAAGTGTTGAGTAAAGCAAAACGTGGATCGGATGTTCAAATATTTGATATTGAAGCTAGATCTAGTGGTGTAAGTGTGATCCTTAAGAAGGTGTCTCCTGTGTTTATTGAGCTTACAGACTAGAGTTAGGGAATAAATGATATTACATCGCAGTCAACCTAATAATTTAAAAAGTATTAAAGAGATGAAATTAAAAAGTTTTTTATTAATCCTTGCAACGGTTTGTTCAGTGGTTACTTCGTTTGCGCAAGCTAATATTTTAAATGCTAAAAGCCCTGATGAAATTGGGGTTAGAACAGATGCGCAAAAAGCAATCGATAACGATAAACCTCTTGAATATGGTTATGTTGACGATAGGGATATTCTTTTTTCTAAAATAGTTTGGGAAAAGATAGTATTAGATGAACGCGCAAATTTCCCACTTTACTATCCTATTGACACCAATAATATAGGTAGCAACAGACGCTCGTTGTACGATGTACTGATGAAAAGTATAAAATCGAATAAAATAAAAAACATTTATGATGATTCTTATTTCAGCTCAAAAAGAACTTTAAAGGATATTGAAGCGTCTTTAAGTAAAGTGGATACCACAGAGATGGGGATTGAACAGCTAAATGCTGGAGAAAATCTATCTGCAGAGTATATCGATAGAAGAGATATCACAGCAGCAGATATCCAAGAGTATCATATTAAAGGACTTTGGTATTTTGACAAGCGCCAAGCTGAGCTTAAATACAGGTTATTGGGTATAGCTCCAGTAGCTCCAGATGTAAACTTTATCGATACAGAACAGCCCGATTTGGTAGAGCTTTTTTGGGTGTTTTTCCCAGATGCTAGAGAGGTGTTGCACGAGGCTAAATCATTTAATAATCAGAATAGCAGTATGCCTTTTTCTTTCGATCATATATTGAATTCTAGACGGTTCCATGGCTATATATATAAAGAAGAAAATGTTCAAGGGGATAGAACGATTACAGAGTATGTTTCACAAAACTCATTGATGCAATTGTTGGAGTCTGAAAGGATTAAAGACAAAATTAGAGACTTTGAACTGGATATGTGGACATATTAGATCTTGCATAACTTTTATAATACTTAAAACGCCCGCCCTTTTAGCGGGCGTTTTTACATTTAATGCATACCATAGAAACTTTTTTATCTTTCTTGTGCATGTGGAAATCTGCTTTCTCGTTATCTTCGCCGTATTATGGAAGTAGATTATATAATTATAGGGAACGGTTTAGCTGGCATTAGCTTTTGTGAGCAGTTAAAAGCCCAGAAAAAAACCTTTGTCGTATTTGATAATAACTCACAACAATCCTCTGTGGTTGCTGGTGGTCTTTATAATCCCGTTGTACTAAAACGGTTTACGCCTGTTTGGAAAAGTGATGAGCAATTGCAAATGGCATTAACTATGTATCAAAGCTTAGAACAAGAGCTTGGAGTTCAATTGGACTATAAAGTTCCTGTAAGAAGAAAATTTACATCTGTTGAAGAACAAAATGACTGGTTTACAGCTTCCGATAAACCAATACTCCATAAATACCTTAGACCGAAAATCATAAAAAACGTAAATAATGCGATAAACGCTCCATTCGGCCTTGGAGAAGTGCTTCAAACAGGAAGGCTTGATGTTAAAACCTTAATAGACCATTATAGAGCGGCTCTTTTGCTAAAAAACATATGTATTGAAGAGGCTTTTCAATATGAGTTATTGCAAATCCATCATAACAAGGTTCAATACCAAAACATTATTGCGACATACATTGTTTTTGCAGAAGGCTTTGGTATTACGCAAAACCCCTTTTTTAACGATTTGCCTTTAGTGCCAACAAAGGGGGAGTTGCTTACCATTTATGCTCCAGACTTGAAAATAGATTATGTATTGAAAGGACCTGTTTTTTTAATTCCTTTAGGAAATGATTTGTATAGTGTTGGAGCAACTTATGAATGGGAAGATACCACACATAATATAACAGAAAAGGGCAAAATTGAGCTTTTAGAAAAGCTTAAAACACTTATTACCTGTTCTTTTAAAATCATAGGACAAGTGGCAGGTATACGGCCCACTGTAAAAGACAGACGTCCTTTGGTTGGACAGCATGAAATCCATAAAAACATGTTCGTGCTTAACGGATTAGGTACTCGGGGTGTTATGATAGGTCCTTATGTGGCAACACAACTTTTTAATCTCATTGAAAATAAAGAGCCTCTTGATAAAGAAATTGATAGCTCGCGTTTTAGTAAAGCTTAGTAATTAAAGGTTTTGTCTTTTAGCAAATGTTTTATCATAATGTATAAAAAAGTTAATCCAAATTGTTCTGGAAAGCCTTAGAATTATAGGCATAAAAACCACTAGTGTTGCAGATATGGCGATAAATACAACATTAATGTCTGCTTTAAATATAAAAAAGCTAATAACAAAGGCAGCCACAGCAAAAGCAATACCCACTGCATAACTTACATACATGGATCCAAAGAAAAAAGAAGGTTCCATTTTGTATTTTGTGTTACAGTTGCTGCACCTTTCGTGCATGCTTAAAGCCTCTGAAAGGATGTATGGGTTTTTATTCTTAAACATACTCTCTTCATGGCATTTTGGACAAGCACCTGTAATAATACTATATAATTTCGTTCCTTTTTTAAACATATAATTTAATGTACTTTTGCACTTTCAATTAAAAAAAAATACGTTAACAATCCGTTTTTCGGTATTTCTGCTGAATGTGCTTTTGCAACAGCGAAAAACAGTCTTACAAAACTAAGTTTTATAATATTAATTCTTAGTAACAATAGTTATAAATTTATGATGAACATTCACAATTTATCGATTTCATTCCAAGGAGAATACCTGTTTGAAGATATTACTTTTAAACTTAGTAATGGCGATAGAATTGGGCTTATTGGAAAAAATGGAGCAGGAAAATCGACTATGCTTAAAATTTTATCTAAAGAGATGGAACCCGATACGGGGCAAATAGCAGCGGATAAAGAATTGAAAATAGGATTTCTTAAACAAGATATTGATTTTGTTTTAGGCAGAACGGTTTTGGAGGAAGCTTATGAAGCCTTTACTGAGATTAAACTGTTAGAAGCCCAAATAGACCAGGTAAACGCCCAGCTAGCCGAACGAACCGATTATGAAAGCGATGGGTATCATCAGTTGATGGTGGATATAAACGATGTTCAACATCAGTATGAAATTTTAGGCGGTTATAATTACCAAGGAGAAACCGAAAAGATACTTCAGGGATTGGGGTTTCAGCGTAAAGATTTTAATAAACTTACTGATACATTCTCAGGGGGATGGCGTATGCGTATAGAGCTAGCAAAATTACTGCTCCAAAACAATGATGTATTACTCCTGGATGAGCCTACCAATCACTTGGATATAGAGTCTATTATATGGCTGGAAGGGTTTTTAAGGAATTATGCCGGAGCAGTGGCTATTGTTTCTCACGATAAAATGTTTTTGGATAATGTTACCAATAGAACGATTGAAATTTCTTTAGGACGAATTTATGATTATCCTAAGCCATACTCTAAGTATTTGGTACTTCGTGAAGAGCTTAGGGGACAACAATTGGCTTCTCAAAAAAATCAACAAAAGCAAATTGAACAAACAGAGAAACTGATTGAGAAATTTCGTGCCAAAGCATCAAAGGCCACAATGGCACAGTCGCTTATAAAGAAACTCGATAAAATTGATAGAATTGAAGTTGATGAGGACGATAATAGTGTCATGACCTTAAATTTTCCGGTATCTATTACTCCAGGGAAGGTGGTTGTAGAAGCTGAAAATCTTTCAAAAAGCTATGGTAAAAACCAAGTGTTAAAAGATGTAGAATTACTTATAGAGCGTGATAGTAAAACGGCCTTTGTTGGTCAAAACGGACAAGGTAAATCTACTTTGGCAAAAATTATTGTTGGCGATATAAAGTGTGAAGGTACTTTAAAGCTCGGACATAATGTGCAGATAGGGTATTTTGCACAAAATCAAGCCGAGTATTTAGATGGAAATAAAACGGTACATGATACTATGATAGACGCTGCGAATGAAACAAATAGAAGTAAGGTTAGGGACATTTTGGGGTCGTTTTTATTTCGAGGGGACGAGGTTGATAAGTATGTAAAGGTATTGTCTGGAGGTGAGCGTAACCGTTTGGCTTTGGCGAAACTTATGTTACAGCCCTTTAATGTGCTAATTATGGATGAGCCTACCAATCACTTGGATATTAAATCTAAAAATGTATTAAAAGAAGCTCTAAAGCGTTTTCAGGGCACTTTAATATTAGTGTCGCATGACCGTGATTTTCTTCAAGGACTTACAAGTAGTGTTTATGAGTTTAAAGACCATAAAATAAGAGAGTATTTAGGCGATATCGATTTTTATTTGGAACAGCGAAAGGTGGAAAACTTGCGTGAGGTAGAAAAGCGTACTATAATAAAAGAAGTTCCTAAAGAAAAAAAGCAGCAGTCTTATGATGACCAAAAAAAGTTAAAATCTTTAAACAATAAGTTGAGTAATGTAGAGTCTAAGATTAATCAATTAGAACGTGAAATTAAAGCACATGATTTAGAGCTTGAATCTCACTATGACGAGACTGCATCAAAGCCAGGTTTTTTTGATCTTTACCAAAAAAAGAAATTGGATTTAGATGAATGTATGAAAAAATGGGAAATCATTCAAACGGAAATAGAACAGTTTAACGAGTAGCATGTGTTAAAACATGTTGCTTTTCGTCGAATAAAATAGTTTTTCGTCTGGTTTTAATTTATTTTCGTGAGATAATTAACCAAAACCAATTAAGATGAAGACCTTGAAATTGATGTTCTTTTTTTGTTTAATAACCGCCTATTCTTTTGCAAATGTTTCTCCTAGCGAAAAAGAAGCACTATTGGTACTGTACAATGCTACCAATGGGTCTGAATGGAATACTACATGGAATATTAAAGCGCCTATTGAAACTTGGCATGGTCTTAAAATAGAAAAAGGGAGAGTTGTAGAGGTCAATTTACCCTTTAATAACCTAGAAGGTACTTTGCCTCAGGAAATAGGGAATCTTGTTTATTTGAAAAAAATAAACCTGGGATTTAATAAATTAGGTGGAACGCTACCGGCTACTCTCGCGAATTTGAAAGACTTAATTTCTTTAGAGTTATTTATGAATAAATTTGAAGGGCCTATTCCTTCGGAGTTAGGGGCATTAAAAAAACTAAAATGTTTAAAGTTATACAGTAATAGTTTAACGGGTGATATTCCTTCTTCTTTAATGCAACTTAGTAAATTAGAAGAACTTTTATTAGGAAGCAACTTTCTTACGGGGCCCATTCCAAGTGAAATCTATGCTTTAAAAGAATTAAAAAAATTAAGTTTAATGGATAACAGAATGGATGGCGTTATTCCTGTTGAAATTGCACAACTATCAAGGCTTGAAGAACTTTTGTTATCCAGCAATCAGTTTATAGGGGAGGTTCCTATGGAGCTTCTAAATTTAAAAAACTTAAATACTATGATGGTGAGCGACAATAATTTAAATCAAGACTATACGAGTGTTTCTGTTAAAAATCCTTCAAAAGGATTAAGGCTTTTAGATATACAAAGTACTGCAGCAAGCATAGATATAGAAAAAGAGTGATTTTAAATGTTATTTTAATTTGAAAAAGCAATACGTTTATGTATTGCTTTTTTTTTATATTTGACTTTATGAAAGAACATTTTTTTACTTGCCCGCATTGTTGGGAAAACATTTCTATGCTTTTAGATAGTTCTGTTTTCGAGCAGTGTTATATCGAAGATTGTGAGGTGTGTTGTAATCCTATTCAGGTGTCTGCACAATTTTTTAACTCGGAACTTGTGAGTTTTGAGGCAGTTACAATTGGTTGATATTTTTTTTTAATTTTATTGTTGTAAAAGTCAAAAAGAGTTGTATCTTTGCAGTCCCAAACAATTAGTTCGGCATTATGAACCGAAAAGTTAAAAGCTAAAAAATTGTTTAAAACCAAATATCGCGGGATAGAGCAGTAGGTAGCTCGTCGGGCTCATAACCCGAAGGTCACTGGTTCGAGTCCAGTTCCCGCTACTAGGAAAGGCAAGGCTTCACAGAAATGTGAAGCCTTTTTTAATTTCATATAGTACAGAATAAGTACAGAATCAAAGCTTTTTCGATTTGATATTTATTTTGAATCCAAATGATATTATTTTTTAGCAAGAAATAGTATTTTTCATTAATTTCATTTCTAGGAATACCTAAAATAATCGCTAGTTGTTGCCACAGACCTGTATTCTGTTCAATCGTAATCAAGAAAGAGGAAAAGTTTAGCAGGAATGTTCAACTTGTTTTCAATCCTCAATACAACTTTAACACAACTTATAAATCCATTCAAAATTTTTTAAAACTAATCTGAGGGCGATATGAAATTAGAAAACCGCTTAAGTGTGTTTTAAATGAATACATTTTTATAAGCATTAGAAGCTTATGCAACAACTACCTGAATTGACTGTAACTTTTATTCTATATGCTTTTTGAAAATACTTGTTGCAATATGGCCACCAAAACCGAAAGTATTACTCATTGCGAAGTTTATTTGTTTTTTTTGTGACTGGTGCAAAGTCAGGTTAAATAAGTCCTTAAATTCGGGCTCAATATCTATAGAATTGATTGTTGGTGGAACAATATCACTCTGAATAGCTTTAATACAAGCAATCGCTTCAATAGCGCCAGCGGCACCTAACAAGTGACCTGTCATTGATTTTGTAGCGCTAATGCTTACTTTACTTTGTCTTCCGAAAACCCGTTCTATCGCTTTTAACTCGCTAGCGTCTCCTTGTGGTGTTGATGTAGCGTGTGTATTTAAATAATCAATTTCATTGGCAGAAATATGGGCATCTTCCAAGGCAGCCATCATTCCCAAATATGCTCCTTCACCTTCGGGGTGGGTTCCTGTAAGATGATAGGCGTCTGCTGCCATACCACCACCAGCAATTTCCGCAATAATTGGTGCATTTCGTTTTATGGCGTGTTCATAGCTTTCCAAAATGATAGCACCTGCTCCTTCTCCCATTACAAAACCGTCCCTATTTATATCAAACGGACGAGAAGCAATTTGTGGATTTTTGTTTTGCGTCGATAATGCTCTAGAAGCATTGAAACCACCTATAGAACTTTCGGTTATTGATGCTTCTGAACCGCCTGTTATTATCATATCTGCTTTTCCCCAACGTATATAATTAAAAGCATCAATAATAGCGGTATTTGAAGTAGCACAAGCAGAAACAGTTGTGAAATTTATTCCACGAAGTCCATATTTTATAGAAATGATACCCGAAGCAATATCAACAATCATTTTCGGAATAAAGAACGGATTGAAACTGGGTCTACCCTCTCCTTGTGCAAATTCAGTTATCTGTTGTTGAAATGTGCTAATACCACCAATTCCCGATCCCCAAATAACACCAATCTTATTCTTGTTCAATTCTTCAAAATTGATATGTGCATTTTTAATAGCTTCTTCAACTGAAATTAAAGCGTATTGAGTAAACAAATCATATTTTCTTGCTTCTGCTTTTTCAATATGGTCTAGTGGGTCGAAGTCTTTGAGCTCACAAGCAAATTTTGTTTTGAATTTACTAGCATCAAATCTTGTGATAGCTCTCGCACCGCTCCTCCCTTCAAGTAATGATTTCCAAAAATCATTTACATTATTTCCTATTGGCGTTAATGCGCCCAATCCAGTGATGACTACTCGTTTCATTCTAACTATTGTATTAAATTATTTATGATATTTTCTTTAATATTCCGAAAATCGTGTTGATAAGTAACTCGTGATAATTGTTCTGCACCAAGTATATTAGTAATGATCATAAGTGCTTTGTTTCTATCTGACATTTTATATTGAAAAACCCCCTCTTTTTTACCCTCTTTTAATGTACTTGTAAGCCAATTAAGAGTATTGTCTGTTAGTATCTTCAATGCTGTTTGTACTTCTGGTTCAAATGTGAAATAGTCATTTGCTAGTGAACCTAAAATGCTGATTTTTCCATCAGCTTTGGCCATTGTATAAACCGAGAGAAACTTTATGATTTTTTGAATCGAATCTAGGTCCGTTACATTTTGTTTGAATTTCTCCAGAAGTATATGATGTTTCTGAATTACAGCCATTACTAAAGTGGTTTTGGTGGGGAAATGATAATGAATAGAGGCATTCTTTATATTTAACTCTTTAGATATATCACTAAAACTAAATGCATTACAACCTCTTTTTCTTATTAGATCATCTCCAATTGAAATAATTTTATCTCTTGTATTCATATTGCAAATATATATACCTACTAATAGGTAGGCAAATTATTTAACTTTTTTAATTTGATATTGAAAAGTTTATGATGAGACGGGGGTATATATCCAATTTAAATAAGGCTCAAAGGTCTCAATTATATCCATTGATAATGTATATAAAAAATAGCCAATACGCTTCACTCAGCACATTCCCTCCATTCCGCGAAAGGCTACATTCTGGGCAAAGAGCTTCCCTTAAAAGTCTTGGACACCATCCCCAATTTCTCCTTTCCATTTAGGTAACCCTTTCCGATACTCTTGAAAGGAACACTACATTTCCAATCCGAAATCGTGAACGGAGTCCGCTCCATCGGAATTCCATTAATTCATTTGGTGCCGCTTCCTATGTATTAGTACTTCACAAAAGCCTTTAGACCTACTCCCGCACCCTCACTGTCCATCCCTTTTTTTGACAGCAAAATACCAACATTGGGAAGTTGAACGGACTGCATAACCGGTCGTGCCTCCCTTTTATAAGTCCTTATCAATTCCAAATATTGAAACTGTATCAGCAACAAAAAAAGGTAACAGCGAGGGCGCTATGGGAAGTAAATCTAAAATGAATCTTATGAAATCGTACAAAAACATCAAAAAGGAAGCGGCACCAAAAAAAAACAAAAAAGGAAAACGCTCAAGATATAATAAGTAAATCACTTCAAAAAAATAGAAACGCATACTGTCTGAATGGTTCGGACAGCATTATTAACCTTTAAATATTTTATTATGAGTACTTTAAAAAATCACGTACAGTTAATCGGAAACGTTGGACAGGAACCAACCATTACCAACCTTGAAAGCGGTAAAAAAGTAGCCCGTTTTTCACTTGCCACAAACGAGTATTACAAAGATTCCAAAGGCGAAAAAGCACAAACTACAGATTGGCACACGGTTGTAGCTTGGGGCAAGACTGCGGGGATTATCGAAAATTATGTAGGTAAGGGAAAGGAAATAGCCATTACGGGAAAATTAAGAACCCGCACCTATACTACCGATGACGGAAACCAACGCTATGTAACCGAAGTGGAAGCAAAGGAAGTGCTTTTACTAGGCAATAAAAGCGACAAGTAATCCTTAAAATTTAAGAGGGCGTTCCCGTGGAAAGTTGCGCCCTCTTTTAATTATTAACCCAATTAATAAGTTAACAATGAAAAGCAAAGTTAATGAAATAGCGATAAGTTACAGCGGAAGTTTAAAAGCAAATTTGCTTCCCAAGATAACCTGTTCCCAAAGTGCCGCAGATTTAGCCTTCAGCCAATGGAACAAAGAAACAATTGAACTGCACGAGACCTTTAAAATAATGTTGCTCAACAACGCCAATAAGGTAAAAGGAATATACGAAGCCTCCAACGGAGGAATTACAGGAACTTTAGTGGATGTCCGCATCCTGTTTGCCGTACTCTTAAAGAGCTTGACAACCGCAGTAATTTTACTTCACAACCACCCGAGTGGCACTTTAAAACCTAGTGAAGCGGATAAAAACCTGACCGAGAAAATTAAAAAGGCTGGGAAGCTTTTTGATATCAAGGTTTTAGACCATTTGATACTTTCCCCTGATGGCGATTATTACAGTTTTGCAGATAACGGAATCCTTTAAATTGAAAGCTATGATTTATTTAAATTTTACCGACTTGAGCGAAGAGACTCAAAACCGACTTTTGGAAGATTCTAAAAAAGATGTGGAACGAAAATTTGGGGAGGACATCCGTAAATACGTAAAAGAAAATTATACCAGTTTTGAAACGATGATCGAAGAAGAAGCATTACGGAATTTGTATTCCTACACGTTTGTATTCAATATCTAATTTTCAAAACTCACTGGGCAAACACCTCTCAAATTGTGGGGGTGTTTTTCCCTTTAATCAATTTCAATTCAATAAAAATCATTATCTTTATTTAGCTGAAATTCAGCATTCAAATTTACGTAGGGTTATCCATTTTTTTACTTTCGCCGATAACCGTACCCATCGAAATAATATATAACAGGAAATTATTTTCTTGAAAATGGCAATTGGATTTTGATCCAAATTGTACGGAATTTTGTTCGCCTGGGGCGAACGAAAAGGAGTAGCAAGAGGGTAACACGCGATGCGATGTTTAGGACTCCTTGTTGTTTTTAAATTACTGATATTCAGTATTTTAAAAAATTGTAAAATTCTCCACCTCCTACAATTTGCGACAAATGCCCTGTAAAAGCCCATTTTTAGGGAATAATTTGCGACAAATCGGCGAATTATGGACTCATTTATCGGCATCAGGTTCAAAAAGGAAACGGCAAAACGTTTTCAGGAATTTTCAAGGACACACTTCAAATCACACACCGAAGCATTGGAAACAATGCTCGACTTTTTCTTCTATAACGAGATTTCACCAAAGGAAAAATTGGGGCCTACTGGTAGGACGATCGAAGCTTCCCTAAAGAAACGTATCAATGCGGTCATCGCCATAATGCGGGATATGGAAAAGACCCAGACCAAACCCACGGTCGCAATGATAGAATCTCTTTTCCAGACCGAAGATCCCAGAAAGAAACCGTTAATATTGGAAAAGAAAACGGTCAAAGAAAAACCTAAAGTAAGATTTCAGGAAAAGCAAAACCATAATAACGAACTCTAATTTCTTGAGCTATGTATATCACAATCACACCTCAAAAACTGGGAGGAAATTATTCACAAAGTTCAGCGGATTTTGTCGGTTATCTGGAGAAAGAAAACCAAGGTTTGGAACAGGAAGAAATGGAGCACTTTTTCAATCAATATGGAGATAAGATTTCCGCTGAAGAAGTAGTGAAGGGTATCGATGGCAACGGTGCCAAACTGAAAAAGACCGAACCGAAATTCTATTCGATCACGGTCAGTCCTTCCAAATACGAACTGAACCGGTTAGAGAACAGTAGTGAAGATTTAAAAAGATACACCCGTGAACTGATGAAGGACTATGTGGCATCATTTAACCGTGAAATCAATGGAAGACCCATTAACATCGATGATATAAAATATTATGCGAAAATAGAACACCAACGAACGTTTAAGGGAACGGATTGGCAAATCAAGGAAAACCAACCTTATGCAACGAAAATCCTTCAGCTCAAAACTGAAATCAGAAATATTGAAGAAGGGCGGGCTGAAGGCAATAGCAAACATTTACAGCAAAAAATTGACCGATTGGAAAAGGAAGCACCACAACAACAGGATGGGAAACGAATTGTCCAGGGAATGCCAAAGGCGGGTAACCAAAGTCATATCCATATTATTGTCAGCAGGAAGGATGCCTCCAACACCTTCAGCCTTTCACCAGGGAGCAAGCATAAGGCATCGGAAGTCGAGATGCACGGTAAGACTATAAAACGGGGCTTTGACCGGGATCATTTTTTTGAACGTGCAGAAAAAACTTTTGACAATACCTTCGGTTACCAACGAAACTTCGCCGAGACCTACAAGGCAAGAAAGGATTTCGTCAAGAACCCGAAAATCTATTTTGCCTCGCTGATGAAATTGCCCACCAATGAAAAGACCATTGCTTTTAAACTGATGAAGGAAAGTAGTGTTCCAATGCTGCCCAGCATTCCGGTTTCTCAGGCACAACTGGCAATGAAAGTATTCAACAAATTACGCCGTGGTGTGGAAGTGGCCATTAAATCAAGTTCCATAGGCATCTAATTCGAATAACTATGTACATAGACAACCTTTTTACCGCTCTTTTAACTATTGGCTTCGCCAGTATGCTATTTTATGGAATCTATAAGATATCAAGATATGCATTTGCCCTGAACAGTCTTGTGTTATTTACGCTAGCTTATTTTTTACAGCATTGGAACGGTTTGGTTTTGGTGTTACTTAATGTGGTCTGTCCGCTTTTGCTTATCAATACGGTCTTGTATGTTTTCTTGCATAAAAAAGAAAGACCAAAAAATGGAGATCATAGGTATCAAGTCAATTTTGAAACTAACAAGGGAAACTTCAAGCTTGACAATATCAAACGTGGTGCATCCGTCATTGGTTCTGCGGGAAGCGGAAAGACCGAGAGTGTGGTGTATGGATTCCTGAAACATTTCAGGAAAGCAGGGTTTTGTGGCATCATTCACGATTACAAAGATTTTGAGCTAACGGAAATGGCGTACCCACTTTTCAAGGATGGTGATATTCCGTTTAAGGTGATTTCCTTTGATAAAACCATCCATCGAGTCAATCCCATTGCTCCACGTTATTTGGAGAACGAGGAAAGCGTAAACGAGGTTTCCCGTGTACTGATAGAGAACCTTTTGGAGCAGCGGGAATCAGGCACGACCGGAACTACTAAATTTTTTAACGATGCTGCCGAAGGTCTGATCGGGGGATTGATTTGGAAACTCAAAACGACCTACCCCCAATTCTGCACCCTTCCGCATTTGATTGCCATTTATCAATATCTGGACACCGACAGCCTGATACAGTTTCTGGAAACCAATACCACATCAAGGGCTATGGCAGATGCTTTTATAAGCGGAAAGGATTCGGAACGGCAAACTGCTGGTGTAAAAAGCACCTTGGCCAATGCCTTAAAGCGTATCAGTACACAACGGATATTTATAACGTTGTCCGCAGATGAAGTGCCATTGAATATAAATAGTAAAGAAAATGGGTGTGTGATTTCGATTGTCAATAATCCGAAGTTTGAAACTTCGTTTTCGCCTGTTATAGCAACAATCATCCATACGATTACAAAGCAAATGAGCGTCCGCAATAGCGAACCTTCATTTCTATTAATGGAAGAAGCGCCAACTATTCGTTTATTAAATATGCATCGGATTCCCGCAACATTACGGAGCTATAATATTTCTACGATCTATGTGATGCAGGATAAGATCCAGAACGATATGATGTACGGCGATAAGGCAAGCAAGGCGATATTGAGCAATCTTTCCTATCAGTTTTTTGGAAAGGTCAATGACCCGGACACGGCAAAATATTATGAACGCTTTTTTGAGATTATAAAGGATCCTACAAAGAGTGTGAGCCGTGGTCATAATCTTGATTTTGATACAAGAGTTACCACAGGGGAAAAAGAAATTCCCAAAATCAGGGCGGATGTTTTCTTTCGGTTGAAACAGGGCGAGTTTATTACGTATGCTGATGGAACTGACAAAAAAGTGCAGTTTAAATTAGCAAAGATTCAAAGGGGATTGCCGGAGGAATCGAAGCAATTTTCTCAGGCTGATTTGGAGAATAATTTTGAACGGATTTATGATGAAGCAAGGTCGATATTTGAGTAGTTAATTTAATCATTAACAGGTTTTCCAAATTTGGGACACAGTGTGTCCCAAATTAAAACTCATTTATAAGGTTGTAATCCTGTACCTTATCTTTTAAAATTTGATTTTTTTTATATCTCCTTCATCGACAATGCAAAATTCTCGCATAATTTAATCAAAACTTTCTATCAAAATCAAACTAGTATTATCACTCGCTTCTTTTTGAAGTCTGTGGTCAATAGTTGCAATGAGAGCTCCGGTTGACTCCTCTTTATTGAGTAAGTATTGAAGCGTGTTTGGATCTATGATGTTGTGAACACCATCCGAACAAATAAACAATTTGTCATTTTTATTCAATATGAGTTCTTGATAGGAGGGTACAGATTTCTTAACATCACCTTGAATAGAGCGGGTGACAATATGGTTATATTTAGATAAATTTACGCTACCATTTGAATTGTCAGTTTCATAAAGCTCATTACTTAGATTATGTGATTTGCTCTCAAAGCAAAGTTTGCCATTTGAATAATGCAGGATTTTTACATCTCCCACCCAAAATGTCTTTGCGGTTCTTCCTGAAACTATTATTCCGCCAAGGGTGGATCCAAGTTTTGATTGGTGTTGTTCTTGGTATTGGCGCAAAGCTAAGTTCGCTTTGTTTATTGCCTTATGGATAAAATTTTCGTTAAATTGAGTGTTGTTGGATATAAAAGTAGTCAGACTGTCGATAACCATTGCTGCGGCAATATCACCATTGTCATAGCCTCCCATTCCATCTGCAATTAGATAGAGATAAGAATCAGTATTGATTTTCTTAGCTAATACTCGATCCTGATTAGTTTTTCGCTTACCTATATGTGATATTACTTTAGATTTCATTTATTTGTCGGTACATCCAATTGAACCATCCGTTTCAGCGTATCGAAAAAAGCTTGTTGAAAGGCACTATCTTGGGTGTGCAATTTGTACAGTTCCAGTTCATTTTTTCGTTGTCTGGACAACACTTCCTGAATAATTCGACGTAAAGCAATATCACTGTTTTGTTCGTCTGGGTTTTGTTTAACCTTTTCTTCGAAGTCTGGATGAGCTTCTACAAATTTCTGCAAGCTTAGCATTTTAACGCGTTGTTCCTCTGGGGTAGCATCCCAGCCTTGAAAATAACGTTCGTTAAAAGATTTGATGATGGCTTCCAGTTCATCTTCTTCGTTTTCTCCGTGAGCACCACGGATGCTCGGGTTCTGCGGATCGAGCTCAGAGTCACCTTCGTCCAAACCTATTTTCACCCCTATTTTATCACGCTGTTCCAACCCATACGTGGCCAAGTCAACGGCATCCAATAATTTGTCCAAGTCGTCTTCGTCGGGGTCTTTGACAATCATTTTAGGGATAAGAAACTTTAGGAACCAATATAGCATTTCCCATTCCGGATTATCGAAATCCAAGAGTGCTGCCACTTGGCCATAAATTTTAACAAATTGCCGCGCCTTGATTTTATAATCTGCCTTTTGCTTCTGGTCTAACTGCAATTCCACATCAAAACGGGCTTGGGGTTTGCTTAGAGCTGCTCCCAAGGTTTCCGTATCTGCATTTGAAAAGAATAAGTCGTTGAACAGTTCCACTTCAGACCATTCGTAAACACCTTCTTCATCCAAAATCATTTTGGCATCGTGCAGCACATTGACATCCGTTGCACTACTTAACGTTGTTACTGTATAATAAGGGTCAAAAGCTTTTTTAATATCCTCTTTGTCATTGAAAAAGTCCAACACAAAAATATCTTCGGTCTTTTTTCCCAGTTTTGAAGCTGAACGGTTTAACCGAGATAAGGCTTGCACAGCCATTACGCCTTGCAGTTTTTTATCTACATACATAGCGCAGAGTTTTGGTTGGTCAAATCCTGTAAGGTATTTATTGGCGACTACCAAAATACGGTAATCGTCCATATCAAAATAACGTGCAATCTTGTCCTGAATATAATCGGGATCAGATGACTGGGCGGTATCCAAATGAGCGGGTAGGTTGTTGAGAGATTCTTCGGTTAAGGAAATGCCGTCTACTTCTTTTTCTCCTGAAAAAGCGCAGATGGCTCCATATGGGTTGCCACGCTCTTCCAACAAACGTTGAATAGCTTTAAAATATCGAACTGCAGACTCTATACTCTGCGTCACAATCATCGCTTTGGCTTTTCCTTTTAATTTTTTCTTTTGCACAAAGTGCTTAGTGAAATGATCCAGCATCACTTCAGCTTTGGTATCTATGGTTTGCTGGTCTTTTTCTACAAAGGCTTTTAATTTCTTTTGGGCTTTTTTGGTATCAAATATCGGATTTTCTTCTGCCGACTTCGTTAAACGGTAATAGCTTTTAAATGTGGTGTAATTGTTCAGTACGTCTAGAATAAAACCTTCTTCTATGGCCTGTTTCATCGCATACAAATCGAAAGGCTCAAAACTGCTATCTTCTTGTGGCATTCCAAACTTTTCTAACGTACTGTTTTTGGGTGTTGCTGTAAAGGCTAAATAAGAAGCATTGGTTTGCATCTTTCGGGATTGCATCACCTGCGCTATTTTATCTTGAACATCTTCGGCTTCTACTTCAGTTGATTCTTGTCCAATAGCCCGGTTTAGGTTGTCTGCCGTAGTGCCCGATTGCGAACTGTGTGCTTCATCAATAATCACAGCAAAGCGCTTATCGCTTAAATCAGAAATGCCTTCCACGATAAAAGGGAATTTTTGAATCGTAGTAATAATGATCTTTTTACCTTGCTCCAAGCTTTCTTTTAAACCCCGACTGGAATAAGCAGGGGCTACAATATTTTTGACTTCCGAAAAACTGCGAATGTTTTCACGAATCTGTCGATCCAATAAACGCCGATCGGTTACGACAATAACAGAATCGAAAATAGGTTTGTCTATTGCTTTTTTACCAGCTGCGTGTTCATTTTTTGGATAGGCTTCTATCAACTGGTAAGCTGCCCAGGTAATAGAATTTGATTTTCCCGAACCGGCAGAATGTTGAATAAGGTAACGGAAGCCCGTTCCATTTTCGCTCACGTGTGCCATAATTTTTCGTACCACACGCATTTGATGGTATCTAGGGAAAAATAAAGTACGTTTATTTATAGGGTCTTTAGACTTCCCATCTAAGCGCACAAAGTGTTGAATAATATTGGCTATGCTTTTTGGCTTAAATAACTCTTCCCATAAATAGGCTGTTTTATGACCAAATGGATTAGGCGGATTGCCTTTACCATTTTCATAGCCTTGATTAAAAGGTAAGAAAAATGTATCTGTGCCGTTCAGTTTGGTCGTCATAAATACTTCATCGGTATCGGCAGTCATATGTACAAGACATCTCCCAAAATTGAGTAAAGGTTCTTTGGGATCACGCTGCTTACGGTATTGGTTTTGACCGTGCAACCGTGCATTTTGACCTGTCCATTGATTTTTGAGTTCAAGGGTAATTAGCGGTAAACCATTGACAAAAATTACCATATCAATTTCTTCCCTCGGATTACTTTCTGAATACGGCACTTGGCGGGTTACGCTAAATTGATTACTGTCAAAATCTTTAGCAACTCTTGCGCTGCTACTTCCTAAGGGTAGCGGAAACAACAACGTGAAGTGTGCATCATCAACTCCCAAACCTTTTTTGAGTATGTGCAGCACTCCTTGTTTTTTGATAATGCGATCTAAACGTTGCAAGATTTTAAGTTTCCAATCGTTGCTACGTTTGAGTTTACCGAGTTCTTCTTCCTGTGTGCTTTCTAAAAAACCCCAAAACCGCGTGGTATCTAGTGCATATTTTGAATCAAAATGAGAACGGTCTCCATTATAATACCCGTTTCTTGTTCTATATGCTACATTAGCTTCTGCTACTGAAGTGCCTTCTTCTTTAAGTGTTTCTAGTGAAACCCCGGTTAAGCATTTTTGAATAGCAGCTTCTAAAGCTTGTTCGTTGGTGTTTGTTTTCATACTTTTTAAATAGGTAGATGTTTTCCGATATATCCTACCATAATTTTTTTGGAAGCATTGTCTTCTAAAATATGAATACGAATATTTCCTAGTTTAATATGTAATTCAAATATGTCGGTTCCTCCATCAGGTAACGAAAAGATGCGATCTTGGCTAAACTTATTCATCGTTGTAACTGACTCTGGGCTTAATGTTATTGCGGTAGAATTATTTAGATCTTGATAATTGAAATTACCTTCGCTCCAATTTTGCACATATTCATTGAGAATAGATAATTGTTCTACACATTGTTGAAAATACTGCCCATTTCCAAATAATTTTAATTGTTGCTCTGAATTATCACAAAAAATAATATTTGGGAAACAAATTTCTTTAAGAAATGAGATATTTGAGTGATTTAATAAAACAAGATGATACTTTTTAAATTCTTTAAACTTATCGTCGTTTTCAACACAAAGATTTTTATCAATTTCTAATTGTGGAAAATTTATTCCTAAAAAGCCTACTGCAGTATTTGGAAAAATCTCACTCAATTCATCTAGGGATTTTGGATTGGAATCAGATCTTTCAATTTGTTCTAAAAATGTTGCTCTAAATTGATTTTCTTGGGAATAGTTTTGATATAATTCAGAGTAATTCTCTAATAGATTAATACTATTATTTTTATAGAAGATGTCATTTTCCTCTTTATCAATTAGTATTAAGTCATCCAGCCCTTTTTGAAATTCATCGAATTTAAGGTTTTGCATAGACTCTTCTAGCAAAAATAATCTAGTCATTTTTCCTTAATTTTAGAAGAGTGGCGTAATCTTTTTGAGATTGATCAAAAAAGCCAGATGGCCATTTCGATAATTCACCTTTATTATTTATTTTGATACTTTCTATACTTGGTTGAGTATTTTTACCATCATTAGAAAAATAATTAATTGTAGTTTGGTCTGGAGGTAAATCATTTTTTGTGACAGCAATTTGGATTCCATTTAAAACGTGATCGCTATGAGTTTCAATTATTATATTAATTCCTGTTGAAGCCATTTTGGTTAAAAACTTTCCTATTCGGGATTGGGCAGATGGGTGTAAATGAGCTTCAGGGTTTTCTACAATAAATAGTGTATCTTGTTTAGCGATAAGTGCAGTAAGGATAATAGGTAATACATAACTTAAACCAAATCCAATATTTGTAGCTAAAACAGATTCATTATTACTAAACGAGTTTTTCATCCTAATTTGAGAAGACATTAATTTGGTGTTGAAAACCCCTTCAACTTCATTTCCTGGTAAAATATAGTTTAGCCATTTATTTACTTGTGTTCCTAATCGTAGGTTATTGGTATTTTCAAATTTCCTCTTCTCATCTACTTTAAAACCATATTCAAAGGAAGGATCTCCTAATAGTTGTGCACAGAGAGATCCATTATAGCCGGTATTGGGAAAGTCATAAAATTTAATATCGTTGTTTACTCGTGGTCCAACTCGTTCAGCGTTTAGATAATAAAACTCTTGCTTGAATAAATAAAAATCGTTTTTAAGATTATTGTTTACATTATCGGGTTTAAGCCATAATACATCTTCAACTGGAACGTCATATTCAACCAATAATTTTGATTGTTTTATATTTATACCTAGTTGAATGCATTGCTCATTCGCATTGAACGATATCACTTCTGAACTTGTCCCCAAAGAAAGGCCATACGAACCATTCAATTCTACAGAAAGACCATTTGACTTATTAAAGTGATAATTCGTATCATTCGAATCATCCGTCCAAATAGCACAATGTTCGATTGTTCTTCTCAAGAACAATAATGCTTGAATAGCCGAGCTTTTACCATTTGCGTTACCTCCAGCAAAAACTGTTAATCGGTTAATTGGAATAGAAATATCAGTAAAGCATTTAAAGTTTTTGATTTCAAGGCTAGTCATAATTACTTTTTTAAATTTGTGTCGATTAGTTCTTGAATCTTCTCAAAAACATATATCAGGTTGTTTCTAGAATTTGTCCCATATGAAAGAGAATCTAACAAATTTTGATCATTCTCGATCAATTTCGCTAAAGGTTGTAAAAAAGCGCCTTCTTCATTTTTTTGTTGTATGATATTTGGATTTTCATATGATAATAAAACAGAACAGGACACAAATAAGGCCTTATTAATAAGTTGTTTTCGGGCTTCAGGTTCTAAATCTTTCGTTCTGATCTTCCTAAAGGCGTACCTACTACCAAAAAGATACTCTGAATTAATCATTGCTTTTTTAAAATTTTCAGTATGATGTTTTAAATTGATTAGTTCGGTAGTTCGAACCTTTTCAGTTAAATCATTTAATGAAGCTTCCATATATCCAGAATACATCTCCACATTTCCATTTTTATCAAACAACTCTCTAAACAAAATAAAGCGCAAAGCAATCTCTTGATCATCCATCCTGCGAGATCGAATACTATAATTAGTAGCGGTTTTAAACTCATTCAAATCCGACATATCTCTGAGGGTTTGTCTTAAGCCTTTGCCTGCTAAACAGTTTCTGATTTCTTGGTTATTCAAGGGTTTTCCTCCAGTATTAATTCTCCTAAATATGTCATATTTCACTTTTGAGGGAGAAGAAGGATCAATTACATTGACAGAAAATTGAGTTTGATTAAACCATCTGAAATATTTTTTATCTAATCCTTTTTTGCCATTTTCATTTGTATAATATTTACCTCCACAAGTTTCATCTAAGTATTCAAGACCCTTTAAAGGAAACTTATTTTCCATAAACTCTTTAATTGTTGTAAGTCGCTGCAATCCATCAACAATAGTGATTCGTCCATCTGATTCTTCAGCAAAATAGAACATTGGCAAAGGGATTCTTAGAAGTACACTTTCAATTAGTCTTGATTTCTGATTTGAAGTCCACACAACATTTCTTTGAAAGTCTGGTGATAAGTCAATATCCTCATCTTTGATCATATCATAAATTAGGCGAAGGCTAAATTGTTTGGCGTGAACTTTAATATCTTCGGGATCAAAAGGTTGTATGTCAGATTCATTATCAATGTCAGTTTTTTCTGTTCCTTGTTGTTCCGATTCTATAAAGTCAATGAAGATTGCATCTATTTTTTCTCTTAAAACCTCTTCTTGCTCGGAAATTTCATCATCTTGAAATTTAATAGAGGTTTCATTATTTTCTACCTGAATGATTATCCAATCTCTGCCATTTTCGTCTTTTAATAGAATATCTCCAGAATCATTGGATGAACTCTTTACAGCATTTAGAATAATTGATTGATTATTTTTAAGGCTTATTTCCATATTCATTAGTTAAAATTAGTTATTCAACTCACTTTAATTTTTCCCAATACACAACTATCTATCAAGCTCGCCTTATATTCTTTTAACTTTATAATAGCCTGCTCTTGTTGAGTAACGGCTTGATCTAGTTTTTGGGATTGCGCATCAATGTAATTGACAATTTTTTCTTGTTCTTGTTTAGCTGGCACTAGGAAACGTGCTTTTTTCATATCTGATGTCCCTAAACCAACTCTTGTAATACCATTAGATTCTACTTCAAATTGAGCGTTGAATAACTTGCATTGCAAAGAACGAAATAGATACCGTCCTATAATCTTTTCGTTTGGTTGAATCACTGCAAGATGGTAACCACATATAACATTGGTAAGGTCTTCACTTACATAAGCTGGTTCGGCTATATCGGAAGCTGTTTCAGAATCTTTTGTTATGACAATATCTCCTTTTTTTAGGTGGAATTTACTTATTTGATCTTTAGTGGCTGTGGCAATCATCAAATCAAGATTATCCGTGATAAATTCGTTCTTATACACATCTGTGTAATTACATAGTCTGACTTCAGTTTCATTTGGTTTACTGTGTTTATCTACGTTACTTGGGAAACTATTGGAAATAAATTTCAGTTTCATAACTTCCCAATTTTTAGGAATCTCACCGATCCAATCTACTCCCGAATCTTTCATCGGCACGTTTTCATTCAAACCTCGTGTTACTGCCTTTTGTATCAAAGCTTGTTTCCGCTCTTTCAGTAAGGCAATCATTTTTTCTTTTTGGGCTACGACGGTGTCCAATTTTCCACAGGTTTCGTCTAAAAAATTGGCGATAGCTTGTTGTTCAGGTTTTGGTGGAAGAGGCATTAGAGAGTAGGAAAGTTGACTAAAACTTATGTTTTTTCCTTGTCTGATACCCACAACACTTGTTTGGAGTTCTGAAATAAAACTAATACTCTTAAATAGGTATTTGAAATAGTTATCTTGAATATTTTGCTTCCACTTTTTTAGAACAGTATATGCTGGACTAATTATTCCATCGTGAAAACAATATTCTAAACCACCTTGGAAAGAACGTAGGCTAATTGCAAAATCACCTTTAGCTATGAATTTAAATGAATCTAAATTTCCAGAAGGCATTACAGACCTTTCTTCAATCCAATCTCTGGGAATTACACCTCTATTTTGGGTTACGGAAAGCAATTCTTCTTCAGGTTTGCCTTTTATTGAAACATCTCTAAATAAATATTTCATTTTTATAGCTTGCCAATCCTTAGGAATTTTGCCTAACCAATTTACATCACTGTCTTTATATGTTGGATAGGTTTTCATAGGTTCACGCTGTTTAAAATATCCATAATCAAGCCTTCACTTTCGGTTTCTAATTCGCGAATGTCTTTATCAATTTCATCAAGCGGTCGTAAGGGTTTGTGCTGATAGAAATACTTGTTGAAACTGATCTCATACCCAATTTTGGTTTTATCCAAATCTATCCAAGACTCTTCCACGTGGGGTAAAACTTCCCTTAAAAAATAATCATAAATGGTTTCATTTAAAGGAACATTTTCATAATCCCGTAAATCACTTTCACTTTCGTAAATGGTGTAGGTGTCTTTGTTTCCACCCGGGAAATAGCCAAAATGCGGGAGTTGGTCTGGGGTGCAATCCAAATGGGCACAAAGTCTTTCCAGTTTTTCACCTTTTAAGATTTTGGTGGCTTTGATGACTTTTTTAGCTTCAGGATCGTAAACACTTACCGCATCCAAAATGGCTTTTTTCTGAGCGTTGCTTAGTTTTATCTCCAATTTTTTGAGTGCTTTGTTGACCTGTTTTGAAAAATGGTTAAAGTCCATAAACACCGTGTCTCCAATAACTTCATATAATTTGGTAGCGGTATCTACCAAGAATTTAGCATCTTCCCAAGTTTTCTTTGCGGTAAGCTGAGCTTTCTTTTTAGAGCTCAAACTGATATCATTAGCCTCACACCAGTTTAAGATTTCTGTTTTAATACTGGGCAATTCTGTATAAACCTTTTTACCAAAGGTTTTATACGCATACTCCATTGGTTCTTGCAATTGACTATGGTAGCGTAAACTTTCAATAGCTTCTAATGTAAACTGAGACCGCAAGCGCTTGGGACGTTCAATAGTTACTTTATAATATCCAAAATCTGTATTGTTGAAAATTTTGCTTGCCAATTGGTCGTCTTTCTCTCTTTCTCTTGCTTCTGAATTGAGAAAAGTCTGCGTGATTTCTGCAATATGTTCCGGGGTAAATTCACAATTTTTTTGTCCCAGGTTTTTTCTTAGTTTTTGGTAAAGCGGCTGCGCATCGATGAGTTGTACTTTGCCTTGACGTTCTTTGGTTTTATTATTGCTAAGCAACCATATATAAGTGGTAATACCCGTATTGTAAAATAGGTTATTGGGTAGTTGCACAATGGCTTCCAGTAAATCATTTTCAATTAAATAACGTCTAATGTTGCTTTCCCCACTGCCTGCATCACCAGTAAAAAGACTACTGCCGTTGTGAACACTGGCAATTCGGCTTCCTAATGGACTTTGTTTTAGATTTTTCATTTTGGACACCATTTCCATCAAAAACAATAATTGCCCATCGCTGCTTCTCGGGATGGCTTTTTCGGTGTCTGTTTCTTGCCAATAATTGGAAAGTTGAATGGTAAAACGTGGGTCTATAATATCCTTTCCGTCTTTGATGTATTTCTGCTCACTGGCCCAGCTTTTTCCGTAAGGCGGATTGGAGAGCATAAAGTCGAAATTCTTTTCGGAAAATTCATCGGTAGAAAGCGTAGATCCCAATCTGATATTTTGAGGGTCATTTCCCTTAATCATCATATCACTTTTACAAATAGCATAGGTCTCGTCATTGATTTCCTTTCCAAATAAATAGACATCTCCTTTAGCTTGAATGGCACCAGCTTCATCTTTGATGAAATTCTGACTTTCCGTGAGCATTCCGCCACTACCACAGGCGGGGTCGTAAATAGTCATTACGGGTGGGAGTTGATGCTTAACAGGTTCGAATACCAAATGCGTCATTAATTCAATTACCTCACGAGGTGTAAAGTGTTCTCCGGCTTCTTCGTTGTTTTCTTCGTTGAATTTTCGTATGAGTTCCTCAAATACATAACCCATCCCCAAATTGGATAATGCGGGAAGTTTATAACCATCGGGATCTTCTTTCACAAATGGAGTTAAGTTAATTCGTGGTGAGGTGAATTTTTCCAGCACATCGAGTAATACATCCTTGGTGGCCATATGTTTAATTTGGCGAACCAAATTAAATTTTGAAATGATTTCCTTAACATTATCGCTAAATCCTAGAATATAATCTTCAAAATTAGCCAAGAGAATGCTCTGATTGTTAGAAGCCGTATCTTTTAGTAATTGAAGTGTCCATTTGCTGGTATTGTAAAATTCATAACCAGCTGCCGTTTTCAGTCCTTCAGATTCCAGCTCTGTAAAGCCTGCTTCTACCGTTTGGAACCGGACTTCGTCCATTACTTCTTTCTTCGATGGTTCGAGTAGAGCATCCAGTCGGCGCAAAACAACCATTGGTAGGATAACATCACGATATTTTCCGCGTACATATACATCGCGTAAACAATCGTCAGCAATAGACCAGATAAAAGCTATAAGTTTAGAATGCGAATTTTGAGTCATTTATTTTTCGTTTAATCCATTAACTATATTTTCAATGCATTGTAGCACTTCGTCATAGTTTAGGGATTTATGGGTTTCTATAATTTGATTAATCAGTTTACTTTCTTCCTTTTTATCGATTTCTTCGTTTAAGGTTGTAAGAATAGAGTCAACTGTTTCTGTGTGTTTTTCTAATAATTCTTTGCTATCCTTTCCTAAAAGAACCGCTCCTCCTGTGGTGCTTTTGAATGGCTCTTGGCCATATACAGCATCATAATAATGGGTTGCAGCTCTTTCTTCGTGAATTGATAAGTAGTTTTCTAAAATAAAACCTATATCATCCGCATCTTTATTGTTGCGCTGGTGGCGATCCTTCCAAGCGATTATTTTCAAAATGAAAATACCGCTGAGAGTCGCAATTTTGATTTCGGTTTCATTGTCTATACGAACTGGTAGTGCAGCTTCATCAGCAGCTGTAAAACCTAAAACGGACATTGCTATTTCTTCGTTAGGAGGCCAAAATATTTTGTGCTCTTTTTTCATTATTTCTCCGAAAGGCACAATATCTAATTGGAATTTGCCTTTGTAGATAAAACGTTGTTTTTGATCCTTATCCTTGGTGAAATTTTCAAGCTTTACAAGCTCCTGTTCAACACTTAACCATTGTCCCCAATCGTTCACCGTAATCGCGATATCAAGATCGTAGGTTAAGCGACCGGACTGTGCATCGTGTAATTCCATAATGATATCCCGTGCGGTAGCACCGATCACAAAAAAGGAAATACCCGCTTCTTTGAAGTACTCTGTAAGTTCTAACAGAATAGGTTTCAATAGTGGATGCGTAAATTTCTCGCTAGATATACTGTAGCTCATTCTCTAGTATTTTTTTTGCGGTTTCGATATTTCTTCCATAGCCACTGTTTATTAAATCTGCATATACTAAAAGTGGGGGGGCGGTTTGGTTGTTAGTGTCGCTATCTTTCCAAAATTTTTGTAAGATCTCAACAGTACCGGTTTCACTTGGGATTAAACGTAGTGTTTTTGCGACTTGAGAAAGTTCTAAATCTGTAAATAAGGTAAATTGCTCAGGCCTTAGATTATCTGTATAAATCGCCCCTCCTGGTTCACCTCCCCAAAGGATAGAACCATTTTCAGAATGTAAATCTATAGTGCGCCAATTTTTTAGTTGTTCCTGATCTATAAAACGCATTCTTTTTCTGAGAATTCGAGGTCTAAGCGTTGCATTAAAATCAACCACCCAACGCTCTAATAATTCTCTTTTATTTTTAAGAACTCGTTTATTACTTGTTTTTAATAAGTAATTTAAGGCTTCAAGTTCAGCCATTACATTGCTTACCGATCCTACGGATACGTCAGCTCGTTCCGAAATTATTCTGTAAGAATCTTGAAGGTTTTCTGGTTTATTTAATAAATGAAAAATAATTTTTAAGCCTGTTTCTTGAAAAGCTCGTGATTGATTTGTCTTATCTTTCTTTGTATTCTTTTGACCTTCTACGAAGATCGTTAAATCTATATGCTTTATAAACGCATTGCCGGCAACATCGATATAGTTAATACCACGCCCCTTTAGTTCTTGGGTTGCCTTTTTTGAAATATATTCAGCTATTAAAATAATAGGTCTGTTACTATTATTTTTCAGTTCTTCTAATTGAGATAAGATAAATCCTTGGTTAGATGTCCTAACAGCAGATTTGCTCTCTACTATAAATTGTGTGTTGTTTATAGTCAAAAGCGCATCATAATCAGCCCTATTGCTATCTACCTGAATAGAAACTTTAGTTAGTTCTTCCAGCTTAGAAGCAGCCTCGTAGATGAAGTCATTATTGCGATACATAGTTCTTTATGTTCATTATTTAATTTTGTTCAGTGACAATGAACATTCAAATATAGTGAACGAATTTAATAAAGCAAGCTAATTTCTAAAGAATTTAATAAAGTAAAGGGAACTAAATGGACGATTAAGCTATTCGTGTTAACTTAAAACGGTCCTCTATCCTTCGGTCCATTATGGGTAACCTTCCATATACCATCTTCCTTGACCAATTTAAAGATACCAGGTTTCGGGTCGTAGGATGTTAAATATTTAATCCAAGTTACCTCACCTTCTTTTTGTTCATCCACGACCTTAAAATTAGATTCAGAATTTTTGTCTTCGGCAAACATTTCTTGTATGCTCGAAAGGTTTGCATATCCGGATTCTGTTGTGTATTCTTTTAATGTTGCCTTATCACCGTGATAAAAACTTTCGGCGACGAATTTGGCGGTTTCTGAAGGAGATAAATTTTGTTTTCCGGCACAAGAGAGAAATAATACTACTAACGAAAAAACTGCTATTTTTTTCATAACAATGTTAATTTGGGTTATTGATAAATCTATGCGATATCTTTAATTTTAAGTTCCTTTCCCCGTTCTTTTCATTGAGTTCTAAAATTGCCCTACGATCATTCGATAATGAAAATTTAGGCATCACATACACCAACCTTACAGTTTCGTTTTCTTTTATTTTTGCAGGCAAACTATATTTAAAAACCGGTTTTTGATAAAGCCGCTGTAATGACTTCTTCTTGCCTTTTTTTCTTGTCGCAATAGATAATTTTAGAAAGTTGAGGTCATAATCCAATGAAGATTTATTTTCAACTTGAATCACGAAATAAAGTTCTTTCTTGTCAAAAACAATATTCTCAACACTCAATACGATGCCTTCGTTTCGTTTTTTTATACGACCAATGCGTTGCTTTCGACCAATTAGATAAGAACAAAATTTATTATAATAATAGGTGCTGTTATCTATTGTGTCTTCACGTTTAACAATAGTAGTTGAATCAAGAGCAATAGGCTTTTCATTACCAATGCTTTTAGACGTTGGTATAAAATAATTCAGCCGATCTAGCTTTTTCCTATACTTTACAATATACGAAAAAACAGATCCGTTTTTGTTGACTACCAAAAGATTGCTTTCTTTTCCGGGCTTTGCCTGGAGCAATCCGAAATATTGCCCTTTCTCACGATTATAGGTAAAGACAAAGTTTTCAGATCCTGTTATCCCTTGACGGATAGGTTCTGGGAAGAACAATGCTACATTTTTTTGATCATTCGCATAAATGGTATCAAGATGAAAAGATGTTTGTGCTGTAGTGAGAACTGTACTAAGCAGGAATATTGAGATAAAAATAAAATTCTTCATAAGAATAGGTTTAATGTTGTTTTGAGTCTATAACTTAGGCTTCAGGATGAGCCTGTAATTGTTGAGCACGGTAACCTTAATATTGCGGTTATTGCGCTGGAATATCTTTTTAAAACCACCTACTTGTGGCACACCGGCAATATTGATATCATCCACCATATCTCCGATTACCTCGGTTGAAACTTGGGCGCGAAAGTTGTTTTCTACATAAACCCCTTCACTTCCATCCTGAAGGTCAAAGGCTTTTAATTGGGTTGGATGATTCTTTATGTTTTCGATTTCTATCAAGACCCGGTTGGGCTGAAAACTAATAAAGCCATAAATAGGTGTGTTTTTTGGAACCTGTTTGCTGTTAATGGTAGCGGCGTTTGTCAGGCGCATCCGTAAACGGGAATTGGCTTTAACCACTTGGTCGCCATCCACAACGGCGTAAATCAATGCATCGGTATTACCGGAAACTGAAATATCACTTTCTTTCGGATCTGAAGCAAAGAATAACTGGTGTTCCAGTCCCATTTCTTTAGCAGCAATTTTTTGTTCTGCTTTTATTTCTGAAGAGTCCACTACTTTTTCGGACTTCGGGGGAGATTTCCTACTACCAATATGCTGATAATTTCTTTCGGAATACTTTATTTTCCCTGCGGAATAGATGCTATCCACAATACGTTCTTTTTCATTTTCGGCGAAGTCTCCATCATAAAAACCAAGTGAATCAATCAACTTTTCATCATAGATGCTGGGAGCATTGGTTTCACGCACTTCTTTTAGATCGTTAATGGCATCCAGTTTGGAATCATATTCCTTTTGGTCTTCTTCCAGTGCGGGAACGGACGTTTCTTTAAGGTTTGTGTTCTCACTTTTCTCATCTCTCATTACCATAATAGAATAGGAGATCAAGAAAATCACAACTACGGCGAGTACTGCCGCAAAAACTATTTTATTTTTTTCTACCTTCATAATCATTTGTTTTTTAAATACCCATTATCGGTTTTCATCGTTTAGTTTTTTAAGGGATTTTTCAAAGTAATCGGTGATTAGCAATCCGTGTGGATTGTTGGGGAAGTTTCGGTCTACGGTAATTAGGTTTCCGGTGGAGACCAATTGATAAGTGTCGATTATCGACCCCCGGTTGATCTCAAAAATGGTAACCGTCCTGAAGGTATAAGTTCCGTTTTTTTCTGCGATTTTCGAATCGATGCTCAGTACTTTTTGAATTAAGGAATACTGCAAGAGTCGATTGTAAACACCATCTGCCTTTTTTTGACTATATAAATTATCCACAGTGCTATTGCCCAGCCACAACGCCTTTTCTAAATTCTTTTCATAATTGCTTGCGTCAATATTGTAGAAATAATTATGGAATAGATCTAAATGCGCCAAGGCCTCCACTTTAAAATTTTCTTTTTGGGTAACAAGCTTTAAAGGGATGATACTTCCATCAGTGTTGATGGCAAAAGCGTTGTTCAGGACTTTTTTATGGGTTGAGAATGCCATCCATAAAGCAAAAATATTGGAAAGCAACGTGCACACGATCAAAGCCAAAACGATGAACCGGTTCAGTTTTAAAACAGTATAGATATTTTTATAATATGTTTTCATTATGCATTAATTAATTTGTAAATAATCTAAGGGTAAAGGAAGTCGCGCGGCGGTACAATTTGAACTTCAGAAAAACAATGAACCCTATTGATCCCAGTTGTACCACAGGGGCGAATATTCCCTGGCTGACATCTGAACCAAATAGGTTTGGCCAAAAATTAGTATTGATTTCGGTATAGAGCGCATTGACAAAAACATTGACCAGAAAGAAGGCGGGAACTAACATATAGACCGCAGCATAGAGCTTAAAAAATGTATACGCTAGTGAGCGGAATTTTTCAAAAACGGCCAGGCTGATAACCAACGGGAAAAATGCCTGCATTATCCCGAGAAGGAAAAAGCGCTCAGCCAAGAATAATGGATAGATAAATAAATCCAGAATCCACAAAATAACACCTCCGACAAAGGCGATTAACTTGAATCCATATAATGGTGTAACTAGAGCTTCATAAAGCAATGTCATTGCATTTTTAGCAGCATCTATTAGATTTACATCTTCTTCAATAGGAATATCTTGCATCTGCAAGGGGAGCAAAGCGGGAGCTGTGTCTCTATATTGTCCTTCGATGGAAACAAGAATACTATCAAAAAAGCCCAATACTTGTGTGGAAAAAATAACTAAGACGACAACCGCAAAATTCTTGGCGAGTTCCCCCGGGCTCAATCCCCAAGTATAGCCATCTTTATCAGCTACGCCCTCATTATATTTTTTTAGAATATTAATCAGGAAGAAAAGTACCGCAAGGGTTTTCATTCCGCCAATGGTATATTGGGAAAAATCGCCGTTTTGAATGGTCTGAAAAACGGTGTCCACATATTCAAGACCAATTCCTAAAATAATTACCGCATTCATCATCAATATCCTGTTTCCCTGTTATTGATTTTATCCTGCATTTTTCGAAAGGAAATAATCTCCCAGTAACGTTTGGTTTTCACCCTTATGTTGGAGACCATTTCCTTCGATTCCATTTCTTTTTGCTTTAGGATTTCAGCGCGATCGGCGTCACTCATTTTTAGGTAATCGCTGGACAATACCTGGTCAATAAAATCCATTGTTTCCAAAGAATTATCTATGATGCTGTTGAAGGATTTCGTGACCCGGTTAATCTCATCGGGTTTGATATAGGGAGAGTTTAAAATATCCTGAAGGTCATTTTGCATAACATTGATGAGCCGCTGATTGTTTTGTCCTATTTCTTGCACTGCTTTTAATTGCTTCACGACATTATTGACCTTTTCAAGGTTTTCCTTTTGGGTTTTCAGAAATTTTACGGTCTTTACAAGATTGGAAGTCTGTTTTGCAGACTCAACAAGTGATTTTACCAAGCTTACAAAGTTGGTATTGTCATAAACGGGCATCCCTTGGCACGCAGCGCGTGTAGGCAAGAAAAGGATGATTACTGTTGCAACGATTAAAATTTTTGTCTTCATAATATTATGTTTTAGCGATGAATTCTTTTATAGCCATTTCCATATCTTGTGTCTTTTTATAAATGGCCATTATAACCTCATTTTCCTGTCCATCGGTCAAGTAAGCGGCATACACTTCCTTCGGAACTTCCAGCCGGAAAATGTTACTTTCCTTTCCAATTTTGATAAACATTTCGGTATACTTCCTTGAGCCAGAAAGGTTATTTTTAATGGATTTTAATTGGTTTAAATCGTGGCGGGAGAGGTTGAGCCGCTTGACCAGTTCGTCATAACCTTTTTCATTATTTAGGCTATAAATGACCTGTGTGTTTTCGAGAATACTTGCTGAAGTGGAATTGTTCGGAAGCTGATTAATGGATTGAAGAATGATGCCAATCGCACCATTTTGTTTTCGGATGGCTTGATAATAAAATTCCACGCTTTCCAGTACATTTTCAAATTTCAGTTGCTTGGCAAACTCATCAAAAAGGATAATCCCTTTTTCAGCTCGATTCTTCCAAATGGTTCGTTGAATGGCAGATTTAATCAGCTTCAACATTACGGACAGGATTTCCTTATTGTCCTTGACTTCGTCCAGTTCGAAAACTATGAGCCGTTTATCCTCAATTTTGTAGGTCTGGTCTTCGCTGATTTCAAAAAGGAAACTATATAGACCATCGCCAACATACTCTGACATTACGTGCAAAAAGCTGGTAATATTGAAGTAGTCAGGATGGATTTTAAGAGTATCAAGAAGGTCTTCCTGATTGCTTTCAATAAAGTTGTAAAAACCATCCAACGAATGATTTTCCGAAACACTATTGTAATAATGGCGTAATATCTTTTTTACGGAAACCGATTGTGCCTTGGTTACTTTCAAATCAGATGCAAACAGTTCAAACAGGAATACCGATAAATCCTCAAGGCGTTCTGGGGTCAGGTCATTTATATCGCTGATGTAAAACGGATTGATGTCCAGATTCTTTCCGCTCTCGTAGCGCAGCACGGAGTACTGTTCGGGATAAAGCTTAGCAAATTTGGTATAGGAACCACCCAAATCGATAATGACCAAGCGCACCCCACTCTCAAAATATTGGCGCAGAATGTTATTAGCCAAAAAGGATTTTCCCTCACCGGTTGGCGCAAAAATGGCAAAGTTTCTTGCCTTGATGCGCTTTTTTTGCTCGTCCCAGACGTCTTTAAGAACAGGAATATTATGTTCCCGGTCATTGAATATAATTCCGGTGGAATCTGATTTGTAATTACTGTTGTTAATGAACAGGCAAAGTGCGTGTTTCAGGTCCGTTACATACAAATCGTTATTGGAGAAATTAGAAGAAAAACCGCAGTAGCTGTTCAGAATATAATTCTTCCTTTCCTCACCCCTTGGATAATAAGGAATAATGTCCAGTTCCTTAAACTCCGTTTTGATTTTAGAACTGATTCGGCTGAGATTTGCCGGATTTTTATCCCAAAAAATGATGTTTAAGTGCCCGCGTATAATCCGGGCATTGTCATCGGCATTGATCTGATCCAAGATGTGCTGGATTTTTCCAAGAACCACTTTGTTTTGTGAGCCGAAATTAGAGCTCTTGTTCAGTTCCTCGACTTTCTTATCAAGCAACTTGCGCCATTTGTGTTTGTCATCCAGATACAAGATTTGGTTGACAATATGGTTCTCGTTTAGCGTTAGCCCTATACCATCAATAAACCCTTGATGAAATACAAAATCGTCTGAAGTGAATTTATCATTGGTTTTGCTACTCTGTACACTTTCGCCAAAGCACAGTTCGCTGTTGATGGCAAGGGCATCAAAATAATTTTCGCCTATATTGACGTTTGTCTTGTCCAGTATGATATCGGTGTCAAAACCTTCATTGAAGCCATTGAAATATCCCTTGGTTATAGTTTGAATTTCTTTAGCGTCAAGTGGGAGAAATTTCATTTTCCGACTATTATTGATAAAGGATACTGAATCATTTACGGCGTTTATAAAACGCTTTACATTATCATCCAATTCTTGTATGATACCTTTTGAAACCTTGCGGAAAGGATTGACATATTTAGGATTGTTCAGTGATTTATTTTTTGTCAGCGTGAAGAAGAGATAACAGTTGTGGTCAATATACTCGCGGCCTTTGAAATGATTACTTGTGGCTTTTTCCAAAAATGTCTTATTGGGAAGCTGCTCGGAAGTATAGGACTTTTTGAGATAGACATCCTGTTTGTGAACTACTGTTCCTAAGGGTAAAGATTTCAATGCTTGAAACCAGGCACCGTGCATATCTTCAAAGTCTTTTTCAGACAATGAATAGATTTCAGGTAGGTTTCCTTTGTAGCATAAAACCACATTACCATTGTTGGCAAATAAGATATTGCCCTGAATATCTGCAAGGGGTTGGTAGGTAGAAAGGTTAATCTTATTCATAATCTAGACCGGAATTTCGTTTGTTACTGATGCTTTTTGGGAAGGTTTTTGTCACTTGGAATAGCTGCGAATTGCTTGTAATTCGGGTCAGGGCGATATATAAGACTGAATTAAGAACAAATCCGCCAATGATCACTCCAAAACTGAACGAGAAGATAATTACCAATAAAGAAGCAATGATGGAAATCATCATCACTGCAAAGAGGGAAATGGGCAATCCAAAGATGACTGCCCTTTTTCTGATGTTTTTATAGACCTCGAACCTCTTCATTATACTACGATTGAGATTAGATAGGTAAAAATTCCTACGACCGCGCCCGCAATTAATACGAAGACAAGCACACGGGTAATCCCTTTTTTTAGGTCTGCATTTTCTCCAAAAAAATGCCCGGCATTAAATAAGAAACCTACAAGAAAAATAACCCCGAGAAGGATGGGGAAAATGGTTCTAATGGTATTCGAAACATCATCAACAGAATCTTCAATTCCCCCAATTTGAGCAAAAAGAGAACTTGAGAGAAGCGAAAGACAGGTCGCTAGGTAAATTGATTTTTTCATAACGGAACGGTTTAAATTTTTGATTCGTTTTTGTTATTAGAAAAGTACATATATTTGTTTTTAAATAACTGTAAATCAGATAATTGTGAATAAAATATTATTTGGTTTCATTTGGATTTCGATACTGTTATTTAATATCAAATTCTATGAAATTTGGAAGAGAGGTTGTTAATAACTCAAAAAGTTAAAATGAAAAAAGTGCTTAAAAACGTCAGTTTTGTGATTTTGCTACTGAAAATGTGCATCTTTTTTGGGCAGGAATCGCCAACAAGAAAACGAATTGTTATTGATGTTGGACACGGTGGAAAAGATTCCGGTGCCATCGGAATAAATGGCATTAAAGAAAAGGATGTTGCGTTGAATATTGGTTTGGAAATTATAATGCTTAACGCAAAATCAGAAACACCATTGGATATTTACTTAACCCGTTATAGTGACACGCTAATTTCCTTATCGGATAGGACTAAGCTTGCCCAAACCCTTAAAGCAGGTTTGTTTGTGTCTCTGCATTGTAATCATTCTCATAATCCGAATGCAAGAGGGGTTGAAATTTATGTGGCCAGCATTATATCAAAGTATTCCGAAAATTCTACTTGGTTTGCCTATCAATTACAGAACCAGTTTAAAAAGAAATTAGGGTTTGAAAGTAGAGGTGTGAAGTTTGCCGATTTTCAGGTGTTGCGGGAAACAGTTGATTATTGCCCTTCCGTGCTTTTAGAATTGGGATTTTTGAGCAATTGGGATGAAGCTGATTATTTTTTTAAACCTAAAAATTTTCAATTAATTGCGTTTGCTATTTTAATGGAAATAATTAATTGTGCACGTTATGACAGGTTTTTTTAAAGAATTAATCAAGATTTTGAAAGATGTTTTATTATCTATTTTGAAGGAAATCAGACTTTTATTAAAATTAATATAATAAATTCACAGACTTTATTATATTGTTTTGAATTTTGAATAATATCTTATGAAGATAATTTTACCTGATTTGGTAACTACTAGAAAAGTAGGAAGCAGAACAAAAAAAAATATAATTAAACATTTAGTATCTGCAGGAGAAGAACTAAATGTAACTCCCATCAGGCAATCAAAATCTTCATTTGAATTTAAAGATTCTTTCGGAAATATATACTACGCTACTGAAGACAAAAAGGGCATTCCTGTAAAATTTGAGTATGTAGTTCTATATGAAAAAATAAAACCCAATGGATTTAGAATTACCAGCTGGTTAAAACACCCATTGCTCAGAAGATATAAGCCCAGTGAAATTGTTGAGTCTTGGAAGGGTGAATTCAGATTTAAAAAGGAAAATATTCTAAAAGGGCTGCTAGGTCTTAGAACCCCTCAAATAGGAGCGATTCATACTTTACTAGGGCATTTAACTAATGCAAAGGAAATTGCAACCATAGTTTTGCCAACTGGTACTGGTAAGACAGAAACAATGTTGTCCTTATTAGCTGCAAATCCGTGTAATAAATTACTTGTTACTGTACCTTCTGATTCTTTAAGGACTCAACTTGCAAATAAGTTTTTTGATTTTGGCTTGCTTAAAGTAAAGGATAAGGAAGGAAACTGTATTCTTGGTGAAAAAGCTCAAAACCCAATAATAGGTATACTTAATACAGGTTTTAAAACTGAGAGAGAAGCCAGGGAGTTCTTTGATGAGTGTAATGTCATAATATCAACAATGAACCTCGTATCTCGTGCTTCCCCGAGTGAAATAGAGATTATGGCAGAAATCTTTTCACATCTTTTTGTAGATGAAGCACATCACTCAAAAGCTGGTAACTGGGGTAAGTTTATAAGGTCATTTGACAAAGGTAAGGTAATTCAGTTCACTGCTACGCCTTACAGGAATGACGGTAAAATGCTCGATGGGAGAATTATATACAACTTTACATTACAAGAAGCTCAAGAACAAGGATATTTCAAAGAAATTGATTTCCTTCCAATTCGAGAATATGATAAGAAACTTGCAGATGTAAAAATAGCAGAGACTGCTGTTAAAAAGCTGAGAGAGGATATTTCCGATGATAAAGATCATATTTTAATGGCACGTTGCGAAAATCATCCAAGAGCAGATGAGGTATTTGAAATTTATAAGCAATACCAAGATTTAAAACCAGTATTAATACATTCAGATATAAAAAATAAAAAACAAGTAAAGGAAAGCATTACTAAAGGAAAACATAGAATAATTGTTTGTGTAGATATGCTCGGAGAGGGTTTTGATCTGCCAGAATTGAAAATTGCTGCTTTCCACGATATAAGGAAAAGCTTACCGATAACGCTTCAATTTGCTGGGCGTTTTACCAGAACTAGTAGGGATTCAAAGTTGGGTAAAGCTAGTTTTGTAGCAAATCTCCATCAGCCAAATATTGATGATGAAATAGGTCTCTTATATGTTAAACAATCTAACTGGAACACAATTTTACCAACACTTAGTCTTAAAGCTACTCAAGAGCAAATAGACCTGCAAGATTTTCTTTCTGGTTTTAACAGAATAGATGAGTCTCATATTCCATTTCAGGAAATACGTCCAGCGTTTAGTGCTGTAGCTTATCAAAACAAAACACAAGAATGGTACCCAACAAATTTTAAAGAAGGCATAAAAGGTTATGAAAATTATGACCACAAGTATTATTCTGTAAATTCTTCAGAGCAAACTTTAGTTGTTTTTTTAGGGAATAAGAAAAAGGTTGATTGGGGAAATTTCAAAGATGTATATGATATTGTTTGGAACATTTTTATAGTGTACTGGGAGCAAAAAAATAATATTTTGTTTATTCACTCGTCGGAAAAAGGAAGTGAATTCAAGGAATTGGCAAAAGCGATTGTTGGAAAAGATGCCACACTCATTAAAGATGAAAATGTTTTTAGGTCATTTTATAAAGTAGAGAGAGTAAAACTCTATAATGTAGGTTTGAGGAAGGGACTTGGCAGAAACATAACTTTTCAGTCATATTATGGCAAAGGAGTTCAAGAAGCACTTTCTTTAGCTGAAGAAAAATCTGGAATTAGTAATAACGTATTTGGGGTTGGTTTTGAGGAGGGTGAAATAACCTCAATAGGATGTTCAAGAAAAGGAAGAATATGGTCTTACTCTAGGGGTACTATAAATGAGTTCATTAACTGGTGTGATTCTATAAGTGAAAAACTTTCTAATAAAGAGATTGACCCAAATAAGATTCTTCTTGAAAATTCCATTAAGCCCACTCGGGTATCTAGTCGTCCAAATTTATACCCACTAACTGTTGATTGGCATCCTACTGTTTATAAAGAAACGGAGGATAGCTATATTTTCAGGTCTAATGGAAAAGATTATGATTTATCAAATTCTGAGCTTAATATTAAAAATCCTGATTTTAATAGTCTGTTAGAATTCACTTTTGATACTGATGATTTTAAGGTAAGTTTCACTTTGGAATTATCGAAAATAGGTCAAGGTGAGCAAACTCAATTTGACTATAAAATTACAAGAAAGACAACCAAAGTAGTAAATGTAATCAAAGGGGCAACGACAAAAACTTTGGAAGAATTTTTAAATGAGAATCCACCATTGATATGGTTTGCAGATGGCTCTTATCTTCAAGGTAATGACTTCGTAAATTTCAATGAAGAAATTTTACTCTACCCTAAAGAAAGAATAGAAGCTTTTGAATGGAAAAATGTTGATCTAAGTCAAGAGTCGGAAAGATTTGCAAATATTAGAAAAACCTCCATACAGTATTGCTTTTTCGAGCATTTACTTACAAAAGAGTACAGTATACTTTTTAATGATGATGACAGTGGTGAAATTGCAGATATAATTGCCATAAACGATTTTGAGCAAATGATTGAGATTGAACTTTATCATTTGAAATATGCTTTAGAGGGCAAAGTGTCTGGTCAAATCAAAAATTTTTATGAGGTTTGTGGTCAAGCACAAAAATCTCTAATATGGAAGTATAAAGAGGGTGCAGAATTCATAAATCATTTGATTAGAAGAGAATGGAAAAAGAGAAAAGTTAATCAAACAAGATTAAGAAAAGGGACAATTGATGATTTGGAATATTTACTTGGCGCAGTAAAAATGACTAAGCAAGTGAAGTTTAAAATTTATATTGTTCAACCTGGGGTTTCAAAGGAAACTATAACCGATGATATCTTACAGCTTTTAGGTGTCACCGCTAATCATATTAAAAAACAGGGTAATATAGAACTTAATATTATTACTAGTTGATGAGTCGAAATTTCAAATTATTTCCTCTTATCACCAGCTCGCTTATCAAAAGCAATCAAATTGAATAGTTCGCGCATTCGGCTTCGCACCCGATTGCCGTAGCGTTCTTCAAGTTCATCAGCATTTAGATTTGTTGTGGCGTGAGTTTTGATTTTATGTTTGGTTTGCAAATACAAATCATAACGAGATAAAAGAACTTCGCCCATAACGTTTAAATCTTTTCCGTAAAACCTACCGGCGGGTTCAACTCCCAAGTCGTCGAAACAGAAAAATTTCGTATTACCGTATTCTTCGATAGTTTTAAAACCTAAATGATTGAAGCTAAAACTTACATTCCGGCAAGGAATCATTTCATAGGGTCGCTGGAAAGGAACTAAATGGCGAAGGAGTTTCATCAAACTGGTTTTTCCGCAGCCAACAGGTCCTGAAAGCAAAATTCCTTTGTCAATATTAATACCGTATTTTTTGCAGTTCTCTCTGTCTTTAATAAAGTAAGAACAGAGTTTCATCAGAATATCTTTGTCTTCATCATAAATCTTGAATTTCTGACCAAAAAGCAGTTTACCCTTGGCATTCAGATATATCAAGATTTTCGGAAAATCGTAATGCACGCATTTTCCGTCAAATTTCCCGAGTGAATATTCCACGCCACCTTCGGTAATTTTAGAGGGGTTGTCCATAATCCTTACTTTTAGTAGTTCGCAGGTTGTTCCGATTCTGGGACCCTTCCTTTTTGTTTGGTGTTTTTTCTTCGGCAAACAATTCGGTTCTAGCCATCCAATTTTTGGCTAAAGCCTGCCAATCCCGAATTGGTTTTCCGTCACTTGTTTTCCAATAGTTGGCTTCATAATGCGCAAAGAATTTTTTTCCTTCATCAGCATTAAAACTTTTTTCAATAAAAAAATCTAAAACGGCCTGCCTGCCCTTTGGCTGTTTATTAGTGTTTACCTGTTTGGTATTGTTTATATTAGATACCAATGCTTGTCCACTCACGGGACGGTGCTTGTACACTACTGGTTCACGTATAGGACGGTACTGTTCCGCCAGCTGTTCTAATTCGGGATTGTAGTGTCCCATAACCGGTTCATCGCTTGTCCCGATTATGGACATCTTAATTTTACTCCCTTTGTAGGGATTGTTCGATGGAAAGTAGGTAAGGTAATTCCACGAGTCAAGGTCAGTTACGCAACGATGATAAGTAGATTTCGAACCAATCTTGGCCGCGCGCATCAAATCCCTGCGGTTCACGAAAAACTCATCTGCAAAACGGCTGCTGTTCCATTCCTGAAACAAGGCCATATAAAGGCTGATGTGAGTAGGATTTAAACGGTCATCAAAATAGAACGTTTCAAAAGCCGAATTCAATAGCTTGATGTAGTTCATCACTTATGAATTTAAATCTTGCTGTACACGATTGGCATCCATAACATTTTGAATCTCTTCCACATCATAATAAATAATGCCGCCTACCTTGGTGTAGGGTAGGGTGCCATTAATCCGTAAATTTTGAAGTGTTCCTGGACTTATTTGGAGTAGATCCATAACTTCAGAGGATTTAAGATACCTCTTGATTTTTCCAGAAGATTGTTTGGTTAGAAGATTTTTGATTTCATCGAGCAATTCCATTTTAAATTCTCGAAGATCGTCTGTGGTGATAATACTTGTTGGCATAATAGAACGATTTATGGAAAAGCCTCAATATATTAAGTAGTAGACTTTTACCTGATTTAACTTTCGTTCTACGAATTTGAAGAGTTTTATTGGGTTTTATTCACAAGTCGAACCCAAGTTGGGTGAAGATTTAACATTCTATTATTTAGCGTTTTTTGAGATAATTTAATTGATTAAAAGCTAATTCCATTATACAAAATGGGCTTAAATTTACTTTTAAAAGAAACACCCAAGTTGGTTGTAACTTGGGTGTCTATTCTGTGGATGATTGCTTTTAATTTAGTTATCTGCTTCTCTGATTTTTTTGATGAGACTTATTTTTAATAAATCTGCAAATCTAGCGTAATCCTCCTTACGGCCTCGAATTTCTAAAAAGCTTCGGTAGTAATTCCCTAGATCAATGTCAAATATTTTTTCGAAAGCGGTTGCCAAATCCTTAATATCTCCTTTTACTGCTCCAGATGCTATTAGTGCATATATAAGTTCAATTAAATCAATCTTATTTGAGGTCCAAGTGAGATTTAGACTTTCCAGTAATTTTTCGTTATTGGAAATCTTCCTTGTTGATTTTTTCAAGTCATTTAATTCGTTAGTGTAGTGGTTTAATAATAGGTCATATGCCAAAATCTTTGCAACGGCGTTATCGTGGCTCGTAGAGAATTCAGCATCTGTATAAAAATGGGAAGTGTCGGACAGTAAACCTATGTTATCATTACCGCGTAAAAAATAAAACTCATCTAGAAAGGTGGCATTCTGTCTGTAATATTTGATGAATTCGCTATTGTAATAATAATATTCTTGTAGTTTTTTGATTTCATTATCCAAGTAAGTGCGTTTAGACTTATCGGTGCCTCTTGGTTTTTGTATTAAGTACTTATATAGTTTAGCATAAAATTTGAGATGTCCGTAGATAAATGGTTTTTGCTTTTTAAAAAATAATATTTCATTTTCTTTATTGATAAAATTTCTATTGCGTAGCACAACCCTTAGTTGCTGTAAATATTTTCGAGATATTTTAATCCCTTTTTCAACACTTGAAAAATCATTTAGATTTTTCTCATTAACTTCATCAAGAGCTAACTTACATTCATCAAGTATATGTTGTATTTCATTTGTCACAAACAAACTACATTCTAATTTTTAAATTAAAGCTTCTGAAACAGCATAGCTATCTTCCAATAGAGTGTATTTAATAATCTTCTGGTCTTTTACTACCATATGTATAAAAAATATAGAATCTACTATTTTGTTTGTCTTCAACATCCTAGTAGAAAAGGCACCAGCAATTACTGCTTCGTCGTCCTCCATAAAAATTTTATTTATCCTCACAGATAAGGGTTCTGTAGCAGACCACAACATCTCGAATTTTTTTTTTATTTCATCTTTTGAACTTCTCTTTCCCAACCAATCTACCTTCTCCACATTTCCGGGGATTTCCCATTCTATATTTTCAGAAAATAGGCTGATAAGATTATTTAAATCTCTTTTTCCTAAGTAGTCTAGGAATTCTTCTGTTATCTTTTTTACGGAATTCATATTTATATCTGTTTTATGTATTTCTTCTGTAAATATGCCATTAAGCCAACCCATAAGGCTACACCAATAATTAAAAATGAGCCCCAATTACTTATTGAAGAATAAAGTATTGCCACACAAATTATACTTGCAACCACCCAAATACTGTCCATAAAAATAATCGCTCTCACCCAACTTATTTTAATAGGTTTACTAAGGGCTGAAACAAAAACAAAAGAGGAAAATAGTATTAAGAAAATACCAGTCGCTAAGAAAGGGGTTGTAACTTTTACTTTGAAAACATCAGTAAAAAATTGAGGTATAAATGTTAATAAAATACCTGTTGCGCCTGAACTGAGGGCGTTAATGAGTAAAACGGTCTTTAATTTCATATTTAATTATTTTTTTACAAAGTTAAATCCTTCCTTTTTTTGAATTATTATCCTTATGCGACACTTAGCTGTCATTTTGCGCCATAATAACAATTCTTTGTCAACTTATTTTTATCTTTGAACTATGAATTACAAACGAATTTTTCTTCAAGCATTACTTTTATTTTGTGAGCAGCAAAATATTGACATTGAGAAGTTGGCGTCAATTTCTGGTTTTAAGGTACAGGACTTATTTTCTGCGAAAGACTTTTCTATAGATCATAATCAACTTGAATTGTTGTGGAGAAATTTAATTCAAAATTCAAGAGACGAATTAATAGGTCTTCGTTTTGGCGCAACAATGCAAATAGCCGCTTTAGATGCAGTAGGCCAAATAATACAAACAAGTAATACGGTAAAGGATGCACTTCTACAAGCAGCTTCCCTCATTCATCTTTTTACTGATATGTTTTCTATGCAGCTAATAGATAATGGCGAAACATTTAGTATTGTGCTAAAGAAAAATAAAAAGTTCAAGAACTATCCGAATACATTTAATCAGATGGGAGATTTTCTTATGGCTTTTACGCTTCACGAGTTAGATGGACTGCTTTTAAAGTCACTCCACCCTATTAAAGCAGAAATACCAACTTATAAAGCAGAACATCTTCCTATATATGATGAAATTTTGAATTGTCCTATTCAAAAAAAGGAAATCTATTTACTGGAATTTGATAATAAATATCTTAATACTAGAATCATAACGGCAAATTATGATCTTCAGAAGCTACTATTAAAGCACGTGGGAAGTAAAGAAAATAGTTATGAAGGAAAAAAGGAGTTTTCTGCTGCCATTTTCAATTTTTTAACGGCAAATTCCTATTTATTTTCAATATCGGTAGAATTTGTGGCATCAAACTTTAATATGAGTGTCCGCACACTTCAAAGAAAATTGAAAGAAGAGGGGGTGTCTTATATTCAGATTGTTGAAGAAGTTAAGAAATCATTGGCAATACATTATATCCAAAACGGAAGCTCATCGGTAAAAGAAATTGCACATATTTTAGGATATGCCGAAACAAGTGGATTTGCAAAAGCTTTTAAAAAATGGACGGGGAAATCACCAATTACTTATAGAAAACAGAATATCTAAATTGATAAAAATAACGAACCAAAGTTTACTAATTATGAAAAAGAAGGGGATATTGTAAAACAGTTAATTATAGAATAATTCAAAAACAGTAAAAGAACAACAGTTCAATTTTTAAATGGTACCATCGCAAAGAAAATCTATATTATTTGTCTTAATTGTTACAGCTTTAGATACCACGGGGTTAGGGATTATCTATCCTGTTTTGCCACAACTCATAGAGGATTTAGTAAATACAGACATAAGTACAGCGGCAACTTATGGAGGTTGGTTAACTTTTGCATATGCGTTGATGCAGTTTATTTTTGCCCCTGTTTTAGGTAATTTGAGTGACAGGTATGGCCGAAGATCGGTTTTGCTAATATCACTTTTCGGTTTTACAATTGATTATATATTTCTTGCATTCGCACAAAACATAACCTGGCTTTTTATAGGTCGAATAATTGCTGGGATATCAGGAGCAAGTTATTCTGTTGCAGCGGCTTCTATTGCTGATATAAGTACTGACCAAGACAGAACCAAGAATTTTGGGTATATAAATGCGGCCTATAGTTCTGGTCTAATAATCGGACCGGTAATCGGTGGATTACTCGGGCAATTCGGGACGCATATCCCTTTTATTGCAGCAGCAATTTTAAGTTTCGGGAATTTTATTTTCGGTTATTTTTTGTTTCCAGACACTTTGGAGAATTCAAATAGAAGAAAGTTCGAGTTAAAGCGAGCAAACCCTTTTGGGGCATTTAAACATTTAAGTAAATTTCCAACTATTATTACTTTAATTGTGGCAATGTTCTTTGTAGCAGTTGCAGGGCATAGTATGCCAAGCGTTTGGGCATATTTTACGATTGAAAAATTTAATTGGAGCGTAGAATTAATAGGATATTCGTTAGCGTTTTTAGGTTTACTTTCGATTATTGTTCAATCTTGGCTTGTAGGGATATTAGCCCAAAGGTTTGGAGATGATAAAATGACCATATTTGGTTTGCTCTTCTCAATCACAGGTTACTTACTCATAGCATTTTCAAATGTTGAATGGTTGTTATTCCCGGCAATGGTAATTAATGTTATTGGGAGTGTACAGCGAACCGGCTTTCAGAGTATTATATCTTCTCAAGTATCAAAAAGCGAACAAGGTGAATTGCAGGGAAGTTTAAGCAGTCTTTTAGGTTTATCAACGATTATCGCGCCACCCTTATTGACAATGGTTTTTACACATTTTACAAAAAATGAAAATTCAGATATTTATTTTCCCGGAGCCCCATACTTGGTTGCGGTATTATTAACATTTGTAGGTCTCATTATTATGCTTATAAATTCTAAAAAACGAAAAAACAATGCTGGAGGTCTGTAGATAGTTACTTGATTAAATTGATTCAAAAGTGTCAAGCTGGGCACAGTTGAAGCCTCTTTTGGCATTCTAAAAGTTATCGACTGCGAATTGACTTATATTAACATTTTAAATAACCATTAATAATTAGTTTAAATCTAAAGAAAACCATACATAGTTAACAACAAACCTCTAAAAACAATGAAAAAAATATCTCAATTAATAATCGGATTTTATGCAGGAATTGTCACAGTAGCATTTTTAATATTATTTTATTCCTTTAAAACTTTGGATCAGAAATTTGAAGAAATTACTGTAAAAAGGATAAATATCGTTGATGATAACGGGATAAATAGAATGGTTATTTCAAATCAAGAACGGATGGAACCTCCCATTTTATTAGGTAAAAAATACAAACGGGCTCTTAATCCAGCAGGTATTATTTTTTATAATGAAAAAGGAGACGAATGTGGCGGGATAGCAATTTCTAAAAATCCAGATACAGGGACATATGCGTTGGCCTTTGATTATGATAATGCAGATGCTATAGGGCTTTTAACCCAGCAAAATAATAATACAAATATGTATAAGTCGGGTATTGTAATTAATGATAAAGATCTTTCTGGTAAAATAGGAAGTAATACAAATAGAATTAATTTAATGACTACTAATGGAAATTCAAGTTTAGTAATTAATGGTCCAGATGAGAAACCAAGAATAATTATCTCTGTAGATAGTATTGGAAATCCATTGTTCAAAATGCTAAATGGGGAAGGTGAAATTATTCAGGAAATTAATTCCTTCAAATAAAATTTATTATAGATCAATGTACAAATTTTGTTCATATTTAAATGACACATTCACGGACAACCTATTTTGTTCGATTCTGCTATAAAAGATAGAAGCGGATTGATCTAAACTGTGCTTTGGATGAATTAAAATTGAATTAGGACAACCAAGAAAGTAGTATGTGAAAACTGAAAAAGATGAACATTTAAACAAAAATTCAAGACAAAATAATTTTCTGTTTTTGATTTAGATGATTGTTCTCAGTTGATTTGTACAAAAAACATTTTAAAAAATGATATGTTTTCTGAAAACTTGATCACCTGTCCGACTTTAATTGTGCGGGGTGATAAAGACTTTTTAGTAGAAAAAAGACATACGTTGGAATTATCAGAAAGAATCAATGACTCAAATTTGGCAAATATCCCTTTTTGCGGCCACTATGTGAATAAAGAATAACCCGAACTATTGATGAGTATGATAAATCAATTCTTGAATAACCCTTAAGTACGATATTTAAAAAATAATCAATAATAAAAAGCTTTAGATAAATTAATTTCCTCAAAGCAGCCTTTTTATTTTTAGGAGAGCACTCCTTCTGAACGGAGTAAAGCCCTTACAAGAAATAGGGATGGAATCAAGCAGATAAAATGAAATTTTTACAACCGAAAACAGATGAGATATGCGAAGGATAGTTCCAAATATTTATTCAAATGATTTAGAAAAAAGTAAGCAGTTCTATACCGAATTTTTGAAAATGGACTTAGCGATGGATATGGGGTGGATACTCACTTTCGTATCAAAAGAAAACAAAACCGCACAAATATCGATTTTCAAAAATGAAAATAATAAGCCTTTAGATAATTCGGCTATATTTTTATCAATAGAACTTTCCGATATTGAGCAGTGGTATGAGGAAGCCAGAAATCGAGGAATAGAAATTGTTTATCCCATTACGAATGAAAGTTGGGGGGTTAGGCGTTTTTTTGTCAAAGATCCAAACGGGGTTACTATAAATTTATTAACCCACTTATAAAAATACCCATTTGAAACCAAAATTTCAATATTGACAAAATTGACAATTTGAAAAAGTCAGTTGATGTATAGTCGGACTTGGGTGGTCAATACAATAAATTAAAAGAATTATCGGAAAGGGATTTACTTAAGAATCTTAAAATTATCAAAGGCAAGAATCGCTTAGCTATTATTGTAGGAGAGCATTGGAAAAAATAAATAATGATATAAAATTAATTGACGAGTTGTTTGTTTCAATCCCGTCAGGTACTGTTGAAATGAGAGATGACCGGACCAAGGAAGTTTGGTTATCTGAAATATCCTCATTCGAATTATCGAAATATCCAGTAACCCAAGAATTATATGAAGCAATAACTAAAGAAAACCCCTCAACCTTCAGAGGAGAAAAATTACCGGTTGAAACTATCTCCTGGATTGAAGCAGTGAATTTTTGTAATCAACTATCTGAAATTCTAGGAAAAACCAAATGCTATTCGATTGATTTGGATACTGAAGAAATAACGTTGAATTCAGTTGCAACTGGCTTTCGATTACCTACAGAAGCTGAATGGCAATATGCTTGTCAAGCAGGTAGTAAATATATTCGATACGGAGAATTGAATGATATTGCTTGGTTTAAAGATAATTCTAATAATCGACCCCAGGATGTTGGACAAAAGCAACCCAATGAATGGGGGCTTTATGATATGCTCGGAAATGTTTGGGAATGGTGTACGGACATATATGACGAAAAAATTTATGGTTCCTATCGTGTTTTTCGAGGTGGAGGATGGTGTGACCAGGAAAGAAGTGTAATGGCAACAACCCGAAGAAGAAGTCATCCTTTTTCTTTTAAAATTGATGATTTAGGATTCAGAATAGCAAGAAGTAAACAAATAAAATAATAAATGCGAAAATTATCACTATTTATTGCAACGAGTTTGGATGGCTACATTGCCAAGCCAAATGATGACCTTAATTTTTTAAACCTAGTTGAAAAAGAAGGTGAAGATTATGGGTATGCTAAATTTAACTCCACAATTGACACCCTTATTATTGGCAGAAAAACCTATGATTATGTACTAAAAGAAATCGGTCCCTCTCATTATGATAATGGGGAGAGAGACGTGTATGTAATCACAAGAACCGAAAGACCAGACGTTGGTAAAATAAAATTCTACACGGGAAATCTAACTGAATTGGTCTGGAAACTAAAAAACGAAAACGGTAAAAATATCTATTGTGATGGTGGTGCAGAAATCATAACCGAACTCTTAAAAAATGACTTAATTGATGAGTTTATTATTTCAGTTGTTCCAATATTATTAGGGAATGGGATACGATTATTTAAAGATGGAAGACCTGAGCAACTACTTGAGTTTGTGAGTGCAAAAACATATGATACGGGACTAGCGCAATTGTATTACAAAAGGAAAAAATAAATTATTCAGTAAGTTTTAAGGAAATTAATTCTCACTAAATGCTCTTGGTTCAAAAATTGATTACACTATCCAAAGCATCATCTGCATCCTTATGTATAAAATTAGCTTGATAATTTAAAGTTGTTTTTAAATCACTATGACGGTATAATTTCTGAAGCATTAGTGGATGTATTTTATCTCCAGCAATATTTCCAAAACTATGCCGGGCAATGTGGTTTGATAAATTCTTATCAATCTTACATTGAAGAGCTATACGCTTTAGATATTTATTGAAGAGTTTTGTGGCATTTCTCGTTTTTCTAAAAATATCTTCATCATCTTTAGAGTTGGCATCCTTTAAAAAAGGAAAGACATATCCGTTATTTTCTGCTTGGTTCTTTCTGTAATAATTTAATATGGTACTGGCTTTATCCGGAATTTTAAGGCTTAGGGGCTTTTCATTTTTATTCATAATATAGTAAAGCCTATTATCATTAAAATCTGACCATTTTAATTTTACAACATCAGAGATACGTATTCCAGCAAAGTAAAAAGCAATTAACCATACATTATGTGTATGCCAGATTGATGATTGGGGTTCAAATTCCAATGATTCTATTTTTTTAATTTCCTTAATCGTAAGACCGATTTTGTTGCCAGAACCAATCCGTATTTTTTCTTTTTCTCCTGCAAATGGATAAAATTTAGGAGCAACAATCCCATCTTTTATGGCAATATTATAAAGAGTTCTTATAAAAATTAATTGATTTGTAATAGTACGTGTTTTCTGATTTAGATAAACTGAACAAAAAGTTTTATATTTCTCTATAAACGCTTGATCTATATCCCGGAATTTTAAGGTTTTACTTTTCTTAAAATGATTAATGCCATCCATAAAAGAATATTGGCCTTTACGAGACTTGCTAACCCTGTCCTTTCTTCTTTGTTGTATATCTGCAATCACCTTCTTTTTGGGGGATGAGGATTTAAGCGTTAAAAACTCTTCAATGTTATATAATATAGATAGTTCAGATTTGGCTACTGAAAAAGTTCCGCGGTCATATTTACTTTTAACTCGTTCAGCAGCAACTGAAAAAAATGATTTAGAGCCTCCAGGTCCTTTCAGTTTTTGTTTAGCTTGTTTGGGCGTGATGCTGTCATCTTTAGAATCAAAATATAGATCATTAGCTTCTGTTAACTTCTTCATCAAGAAGTTATTTAGTTTTTTGTGATTAGGATGAGTCCTTTTAGCTTTTCCGGCAACTTTGTCCCAGTCTTTTTCAAAAACATATTGACCAAGCCATTTATAATTTGTCTTGTAGTTTTCACTAATTCTTATAGCCAAAGGAATAGTACCATCCTTTTTCATCATATTTTTACGCAATACAATTTTGATACTTGCCATAATAACCTTTTTAGAATAACACAAAGATACTAAAAACTAGTACAGAATAAGTACAGAATAATTTGATTTTGGATGATTTTATTCTAATCTATAAAATATTAAATAGCTTTAAAGCAATTGATTATGAAGGGTTTTGTGTTGTTTTAATGATGCTAAGTCTCAAGCTCATAACCCGAAGGTCACAGGTTCGAGTCCTGTTCCCGCTACTAATAAAGAGAATCTAGAAATAGGTTCTCTTTTTTTATGCTGTAAATTAAGGGTTTACATGAATAAAGGGATCAAGGGATCAAGGGATCAAGTCATAAAGTTGTGGGATTTTAAGATTATGCATAAATTGTTGTAAGTCTATATAGGAAGAACTCTACGTTTCTAACCCCTCTGAACTGCGCTCTA